>NZ_JASJCS010000004.1 GCF_030065885.1 Ilumatobacter sp.
GGCGGGGGTCGTGTCGGCGGTGGAGTTGTCGCGTCGGGGTTGAGCGCGGCTCGTCGAGGCGTCGTCGAGCCGGTGGGGGTCGTGTGGGCGGTGGAGTTGTCGCCTCGGGGTTGAGCGCGGCTGGTCGAGGCGAGCGCGCGTCGGCCCGGCGACCACGTTCGCCACGGATCGGTGCCACGAGCGGCCGGTAGCCTGGCCGCATGCGCCCGGCCACCACGCTCACGCTCGGTCTGCTGCTCGCGGCGATCCTCGTCGCCGGCATCGTGTCGCTCGTCCGGCTCTGAGGCGGGGCGAGTGGGCGACTGGGTACGATGACCGACGTGGGTGATGCGAGCGAACGAGTCAACCTGGCGCACCTGATCGAAGGGCACGATGCCGATCGGGTCGCACTGATCTCGAGGAACCGCGAGACCACATATGGCGTGCTGCGCGAGCAGGTGGCCGGTCTCCGCGGCGGCCTCGCCGCCGCCGGTGTCGGTCACGGCGATCGGGTTGCGATCCTCTGCGGCAACAACCGCTACTTCGTGGTGACGTACCTCGCAACGATCGGCCTCGGCGCGGTGGCCGTACCGCTCAATCCCGACAGCCCTGGTCCCGAGCTGCAGCACGAGCTGGGCACGGTCGAGCCGGCAGCCGTGGTGGTCGGCCCACACGCGCTGCCGTCGTGGTCGCACGTCGACCTCGAGGCACTGCCGTCGGTCCGGTCGGTGATCGTCGCCGAGGGCGACGCACCCGAGGGCACCCTCCACCTCGCCGACCTGTTCGAGCACGAACCCGTGCCGATCGTCGACGTCGAGCCCGGGCACGTCGCCGTGCTCATGTTCACCAGCGGCACCGCCGGTCCGCCGCGCGCCGCCATGCTGAGCCATCGCAACCTGATGGCCAACATCGAGCAGGACCTCACCGCACGCGATCACACCGTCGAAGGCGACGTCGTGTACTCGGTGCTGCCGCTGTTCCACATCTTCGGGCTCAACGTCGTGCTGGGCGTCGCGCTGACCGTCGGCGCCACGATCGTGCTCGTGCAACGTTTCGACCCGGCGACGGCCGCCCAATCGATCGTCCGTCGGCAGGTCACCATCGTGCCCGGCGCACCGCCGATGTGGATCGCGTTCTGCCACTTCGACGAGTTGCCGTCCGACTCGTTCAAGTCGGTCCGCCTCGCGCTGTCGGGAGCGTCGCGCTTGTCGCCGGCGGTCGCCGAGCGCTTCGAGGAGCGGTTCGGCATCCCGATCTACGAGGGCTACGGCCTGACCGAGGCGTCGCCGGTCGTCACGAGCTCGGCGGGGATGCCGACCCGACCGGGTTCGGTCGGTCGAGTGCTCGTCGGGATGGACGTCCGGGTGGTCGACGAGCACGGTCAGGACGTGCCCGTCGGCGATGCCGGCGAGGTCTGGGTTCGCGGCGAGAACGTGTTCCTCGGGTACTGGAACGAGCGCGAGGCCACCGACCGGGTGCTCGTCGACGGGTGGCTCCACACAGGCGACATCGCCACGGTCGACCACGACGGGTACATGTATCTCGTCGACCGCGCGAAGGACCTGATCATCGTGTCCGGCTTCAACGTCTTCCCAGCGGAGGTCGAGGCGGTGCTGCGGTCGCATCCGGCGGTCGCCGAAGTCGGCGTGCTCGGTGTCCCGCACCCGCACCATGGCGAGGCGGTCAAGGCGTACGTCGTGCTCACCGACGGGGCCGACGTCGACGAGGACAGCCTGATCGGCCACGCACTCGACTACCTGGCGCGGTACAAGTGCCCGTCCAAGGTCGTCTTCGTCGACGAGCTGCCGCGCAGCGCGACCGGCAAGCTGATCCGGCGCGAGCTCGAAGGCACCATCATCGGCGACTGAACTCTCTCGGGCTCCGCCGACCGACCAAGTCGGATCGGCTGTGCACCCGTGGTCGCTGCCGCCGCTTCGCTGTGGCGCTCGCCCGCCTCAGCTGCGCGACGCGGTCTCGAAACGGGCTCTGCCGGACCGACCAAGTCGGATCGGCAACGAGCCGGTAGAGCTCGTCGTCTTCGCGGACGCGGTCTTCGGGAACCTCGTCGCACGGCTTTGTGAAAACGTGCACATGCGTTCTAGGCTCTCGGCCGATGCCTCCCCATCGCACGCGTCGACGCATTCCCGAGGCCACCGTCGCCCGTCTCCCGATCTACCTGCAGATCCTCGTCGAGCAGGCCGAGGCAGGTGTCGAGAACATCTCGTCCGAGGGCCTGGCCGAGCTGGCCGCCGTCAACGCCGCCAAGGTCCGCAAGGACCTCTCCTACCTCGGGAGCTACGGCACGCGAGGCGTGGGATACGAAGTCGAGTACCTCGTCTACCAGATCCGCCGCGAGCTCGGGCTCGATCACGACTGGCCCGTCGTCATCGTGGGCGCCGGCAACCTCGGTCAGGCGCTCGCCGGGCACGGCGGCTTCAACGACCGCGGCTTCCCCGTCGCCGGCATCGTCGACATCGATCCCGGCAAGTTCGACGCGGTGGTCGGTGGCGCGCGGGTCCGCCCCATCGACGAGCTCCCGCAGATCGTCGCGTCGAAGAACATCTCGATCGGCGTGGTCGCGACACCCGCCGAGGGTGCCCAGAACGCCGCCGACCGCCTGGTCGCGGCGGGGATCACGAGCATCCTGAACTTCGCGCCGGTCGTGCTCTCGGTGCCGTCGACCATCAGCGTGCGCAAGGTCGATCTCGCTGTCGAACTGCAGATCCTCAGCTATCACGAGCAGCGCCGCACGAGCAGCGCACAGAACGGCTCGCTGCGGGCCCTTCCCGCCGAACGCGGCCGGGGCGTCACGGCCTAGGCTGGACCCGTCATGTCGATCCTCGTCATCGGAGTCAACCACCGAAGCGGGCCGCTCAGCATCCGCGAGCGGGTCAACGTGGCACCCGACAGGGTCCCCAAGGCCGTCGAGGGTCTGCAGTCGCGCGACAACGTCCGCGAGGTCGTCGTCGTCAGCACGTGCAACCGAACCGAGGTCTACGCGGTCGCCGAGCGTTTCCACGGTGCCTACGCGGACATCTGCGAGTTCCTGTCGGACTCCAGCGGTATCGCCGCCGACGAGCTGCACCCCCATCTGTACTCGGGTCACGACGACGCAGCGGTGGCCCACCTGTTCGAGGTGGCAGCCGGGCTCGACTCGGCCGTCGTCGGTGAAGCCGAAGTGCTTGGTCAGCTGCGGCGGGCCTGGGAGGTCGCGCAAGAGGTCGGCGGCACCCGCTCGACCATGAACCTGCTGTTCCGCCATGCGATCGGCGTCGGCAAGCGGGCACGGACCGAGACGGCCATCGCACGTGGCACCGCCTCGGTCAGCCACGCCGCCGTCGAGATGGCGATCGAGCACCACGGGAGCATCGCGGGCCGCAACGTGGCGATCCTCGGGGCGGGCGCCATGGGCGAGGGCATCGCAGTCGCCCTCCACGGTGCGGGCGTCGGCGACGTCATGGTCGTCAACCGCAGCGTCGAACGCGGCGAGGCGCTGGCCGACCGCATCAACGGAACGGCGTTGGGCATGGATCGCATCGGCCATGCCCTGGCCACCGCCGACCTCGTGCTGACGTCGACCGGTTCCGAGACGCCGCTCGTCACGCCCGAGCTGATGAAGAGCGTCGCGCGACACGGGCGCTCGTTGCTGTTCGTCGACATCGGTGTGCCGCGGGACGTGGCGCCCGAAGTCGCCGAGATCGACGACGTCACGGTGCTCGATCTGGACGATCTCGGGAAGTGGGCCGAACGCGGCCGCGAGCAGCGCCTCGGCGAGGTCGCTCGGGTCCGCGAGATCGTCGTCGAGGAGGTCGAGCGGTTCGGCATCGAGGCCGCCGCGCTGCAGGCCGCTCCACTCGTCACCGCCCTCCGCGAGCATGCCGAGAGCTTGCGGGCGGCCGAGCTCGACCGTCACGCCAAGCAGATCGGTCGCCTGCCCGACGAGCAGCGCGACCTCATCGATGCGATCACCCGCGGCGTCGTGGCGAAGCTGCTGCACGAGCCCTCGGTGCGGCTCCGGGGCCAGGCCGGGTCACCGCAGGGCGAACGAAACGCGGCCGCCGTCGCCGACCTCTTCGACCTCGGCTGACGCGCACCGCGCCGTGCCGACGATCCGACTCGCGACCCGGGGAAGTGCGCAGGCGTCCACGCAGTCCGAGCACGTCGCGCAGCAGCTGCGCCGGGCCGGTTTCGACGCCGAGCTGGTCGTGATCTCCACCCACGGCGACCGCACGCAGGCCGATGGCGTCCCGCTGCACACGATCGGCGGGCAGGGTGTGTTCGTCAAGGAAGTCCAGGTGGCGGTGCTCGACGGCCGCGCCGATCTGGCGGTCCACTCGGCGAAGGACCTGCCCTCGACCCCGCACGACGGCCTCATGATCGGCGCCTTCACCGAACGCCGATCGGCGGCCGATGCGCTGATCGGCCGCTCGCTCGTCGATCTGCCGGCCGGCGCGACGGTTGCGACGGGCTCGGTCCGGCGACGAGCGCAGCTGCGCCGGGCTCGGCCGGACCTCGACTTCGTCGAACTGCGCGGCAACATCCACACCCGGCTCGACCGGGTTCCGGACGGGGGTGCGGTCGTGATGGCGGTGGCCGCCCTCGAGGTGCTGGGATTGACCGATCGGATCGCCGATCGCCTCGACACCGCCGAGTTCGTCCCGGCGGTCGGCCAGGGTTGCGTCGCCGTCGAGTGCAGGGTCGACGACGATCGGATGCGCGACGCGCTCGAGGCGGTCGATCACGCGCCGACGCGGGCCGAGGTCGAGGTCGAACGGGCCTTCCTCGCCGAGCTCGGGTCGGGCTGCTCGCTCCCGGTCGGTGCCCACGTCGACGCCGGCAAGCTGTTCACCTTCCTCGCCGACGAGGCATCGGGGGTCACGGTGTCCGACACGATCGAGCTGGTCGGCGATGTCATCGTCGATCGCGAGCGCGCCCGCCAGGCCGCTGCTGCAGCGCTCGCGTTCGTCTCGGAGGGCTGATGCCCGCTCAGGCGATCGCCGGACGGCCACTCGCCGGTCGGCGAGTGGTCACGACCCGGGACACACGCGGCGCGCTCGACTCGGCGCTCGCCGCACTCGGCGCCGACGTCGTCCACATCCCGCTGATCGCCATCGAACCGGCGCCGGGGCGGGCGTTGAGCGACGCGCTCGATCGGCTCGGCGGATACGACTGGCTGGTGGTCAGCTCCCGCCACGGCGCGCGGGCCGTGGGCGATGCTGCCCGACGGCACCCCGGCGTGTCGCTCGCCGCGGTCGGCGCGGCGACCGCAGCCGTCCTCGAGCGGCTTGCCGGCCGGCCGGTCGAGATCGTCCCCGGCACGCAGTCGGCAGCCGGCCTCGTCGAGGCCATGCCTGCGGCCGGCGATGCCCGGCGCGCCCTCGTCGCCCAAGCCGATCGGGCCGAGGAGACCCTGGTGGCGGGACTTCGGGGGCTCGGCTACGAGGTCGATCCGGTCGTGGCCTACGTCACGTCGACGCGGACGCCGAGCGCGGCCGAACGCCGCGCGGCGGTCGTCGCGGACGCCGTCGCATTCGCCAGCGGGTCGGCCGCCGGGGCGTGGAGTGATGCCTTCGGCGCGTCGGCGCCTCCGGTGGTGGCGGCGATCGGCTCGACCACGGCCGCCGCAGCGGAGGCCGCCGGCCTCGCCGTCACCCACGTCGCGACACGTCACGATGTGGACGGACTGGTCGAGGTGATCGCGACGGCGCTCGGTTCGCCGCCGTAGAATTGCCGAGCTTGCGCGAAACGATGCGACGACCACAGCTGCGCCAGCTGGCTGCCGTGACGGCGGGGGCGCTCCTGCTCTCCGCGCTGCCGACGCGCGCCGTCTCCGCCGATGTCGCCGTCGTGTCGACCGGTGTTGCCGATTCGGGTGGCCCGTCGATCTCGGCCGACGGCCGATGGATCGTCGTCAGCGGCGATGCCGACGGCCGGCGGTCGGTGTATCGAATCGACCGGGAGAGCGACGTCACCACCGAGCTCTCGCCGCTGCCCGCCGGCGTGCGCGCCGGTGACACGATCTTCCCCAGGTTGTCGGCCGACGGGTGCGTCGTCGTCGCGATCACCGAGATCGCGTTCGACCTGTTCCGCGACGACGACCGCGACGAGCGCTGGGACGTCTACCGGCTCGTGGTGCCCGAGTGCGGCGGCCAGCCGAACGGCTGGGAGCTCGTCTCGTCGTCCGAACGGAGTGGCATCGCCCTCGACGGCGTCTTCACCGAGTCGGCGCCGGCGCTCTCGGGCTCGGGCGCGGTCGTCGCCTACGTGCATCAGGCCCCGGGAATGCCCGACGGCGTCGGCACGATCAGCGTCGTCGACATCACCAAGCCGGTCGGTGAGCCCGGCCGCGTCGACCGAGTCGCCGGCATGCCGGTCGAATCGCCGGGCGGCGCGCACACCTACCGCGGCGCCGGACAGCCCGCGCTGTCGCAGAACGGCCGCCACCTCGCGTTCGTGTCCGACGCCACGGCCTCCGCGCGCCTGCCCGGATGGGGCGACGGTCCGCTGCCCGGCGGTCCGGCGACCAGCCAGGTCTACGTCTGGGACCGTGGGGCCGAGGACCAGCGAACCGCCGTTCACCTCGTGTCGGGCCGTAACGGCCAACTCAGCGCCTCGGGCGGCGACGCGCCGGCGATGTCCGAGGACGGTCGCATCATCGTGTTCACCAGCCGCGACCGAACCCTGGTGCCGGCCTCGTTGCCGAAGTGCTTCCTCACGTGCCCGACGCAGGTCTACCGATTCGATCGCGACACCGACGGCAACGGCATCTTCGACGAGGCGCCTCGTGCGACGCCGCTTGCGCTCGTCTCCGCGGTCGACGCCGGCATGGTGCGCTTCGGTGTGCCCGTCGCCGGCGATGCTTCCTCGTGGTCGCCGGCCGTCAACGCTGACGGCAGCCAGATCGCGTTCGTCACCGATGCGACGAACCTCTTGCCGAGCCGCCGGGCGGGCGGCGGCACCGACGGCGACGGGGATCTGATCGTCGCCGAGTTCGAGCTCGGTCAGCTTCGTCGGGTGCTCGACGATCCCGAGCTCACCTCCGTCCCCGGTGCCCATGGCCAGCCGGCTCTCTCGAAGACCGGCGAGGTCATCGCGTTCGAGACGATGGCGGGCATGCGGCTCGACGAGTCGGGCCGGTCGTCGACGTCGCGCAGCATCGCCACCGTCGAGGTGACGCCACAGCTCTCGCTCGCCGAGCTCGACTTCGGCACCGTGTTGCTCGGGTTCACGAGCGCCGAGCTCTACGCCACGGTGCTCAACGCCGGGCCGGCCGCGTTCGAGCCGAGCACCGTCGAATCATCCGAGCCGAACTTCGCGATCACGGGCGGCACCTGTGTCCGCGGCGTCATCGTCGCTGCCGGTGAGTCGTGCTCGGTCAACATGACGTTCAACCCGACCGAGCCACGCGGGTACTCCGCCACGTTGACGGTGACCGGGCGTGGGCCGGGCAGTCCCACCGTCTCGACGACGATCCGCGGCGCCGCCGGCGAGCCGACGTTGCTCGCCGATCCGGGCGGCGTCGACGTCGATGCCGGTGTCGTCGGCGACGTCGGTGGCCGCGTGGCCGTCGACATCGACAACGTCGGCTTCCTCCCGACTTCGGTGGCTCGCATCAACCTCGGTGGCGCACACCCGGGCGACTTCGAGGTCGTCACGCAGAGCTGCACGAACCGTGCGCTCAATCCCGATGCCAGCTGCACGATCGAGGTCGAGTTCCGGCCGACCGACGCCGGGTACCGCAGCGCACTGCTGATCGTGACGACGCCGATCGGCCAGTACACGTCGGCCGTGATCGGGGGCTTCGGTCGGTACGAGCCGACGTTCGGCACCGAACACCCGGTGGTGCAGCCCGGCACCGACATCGGCATCGGCGGGAACGGCTTCCCCGCGGAGTCACCGGTGGCGATCGGCTTCGACGACGGCAGCCCGCCGTTCGCGACCGTCACCACCGACGCGCTCGGGTCGTTCCTCGCGCGGGTCGTCCTGCCGGCCCGCCTGCGGGTCGGCGAGCGCCGCCTGGTCGCCTCGGCCGAGGGCGGTGCGGTGGCCTCGGTGCCGATCGAGCTCGAGCGCCGATCGGACGTGCCGCGAACGTGGTTGCCGGGCTTCGGCATGGGGTGACGCCGGACGCTCTGCCGGCGAGCGCGGGTCGGCGCTGCGGGTCGGTGTGTCGTCAGCGTTCGGCGGGCAGCATCAGCCCGCCGATCAGGACAGCGATCTCGCAACCGGTGCCCGTCGTCTGGCCCGCCGCCTCGCACGTCACCGCCAGCACGATGTTGTCGGACGGGTCGAACGGGATCGGGCTGACCCGCGGTTGGAACTCGTTGGCGGCGTTCATCGCGCCGAGGTCCCACTCGTAGAGCAGGTCGCCGTTGCGCAGCAGCTGGGCCGTGCCGAGGTCGCCGTTCGGGTTCTGGAGCACGACGTCGGTCAGCCGGAAGTCGGAATCAGGCGGCAACGAGAGCGACTCGCTGCGCTCTTGGGTGATGCCCACGTCGACGGCGATGCGGTACGAGACCGGATCGCCCTGCGCCGCCGCGAGCAACGCCGCGTCGACACCGGTGTCCTCGGGCACCGTCGTCTGCGGGGTCGTGACGACCGGCGCCTCCGCGTCGGCTGCGGCGTCGGCCTCGGCGCCGATCTCGTCCAGACGATCGTCGACGGCGCGTTCGGCAGCGTCTCGAAGCTCGGGACGAACCACGCCGTACCATGCGAGGACGACGGCGGCGACCGCGGCGACAGCCGCCAGGAAGCGGCCCACGGTACGGGCGGGGATCGTCGGCGGCTGGATGAGCGACGCTCGGCCCGAGGCCGGCTCGTGGCCCTGTTCGGTCGCCTCGATCTCGAAGTCGAGCTGCCGCTCGGCCCGCCTGAAGAAGCTCCGCTGCGCTCGCATCCGCAGCCGGACGAGGCTCGACGATCCCGGAGCAACCCCGACCGCCGGTGGGTCGAAGGCGCCGTCGACCCGCTCGCTCGGATCGACCAGGTGGAGCCGGCAGCTCGCGAGGTTGTTGCCGTGGTTCTCGACGATGAATTCGTAGGTGGCGCGACCACGGCCCCGCTGCAACGGCTGGAGCACCGTGATGCGCCGATCGTCGAACGCCGTGACGTCGGCGATGGTCTCGGCCACGACCGCGTCGTCGGGTGCGCCCTGGGGGATGACCCGGATCGCCAGTGCAGTCGGCCCCGCTGTCGTGGAGTGGATCGCCGGTGGCCTGATGACCACCTCGACGACGTCGCGCGACCCGCCGAACAGCGTGACGTTGGGGCGGGTGACGGTGGTCCAGGCCGCCGTCAGGCCGGCGGGGATGATGGTGTACGACTCGGTGCGGTCGCTGACGTTCTCGATCGACAGCGCCAGCGACGTCGACTCGCCGGGAACGGCGACGATCTCTTCCTGTGCGAACCAGACCTGCACGGACACGGATGCGACGCTACTGCGCGGCACCCCGACTCCCTCGCCATGCCGCACCTGCGCTCGTCGGGGCCCCGGCCGGTGGGCTTCGTCGCGTGACCGGCGACACGCGCGCCGCACGTCACCGCCGCCCGGCCATGTCGACACCGCCGCCGGCCACGTACCATGCGCTGCATGGCAGCCAGCGGCCGAACGGCCGATTTCCCCCGGCAGCGGCCGCGCCGGCTCCGCACCACCGCGGCGATGCGAGAGCTGGTCGCCGAGACCTCGGTCTCGGTCAGCGACCTGATCGCCCCGCTCTTCGTCCGCGAGGGCATCGCCGAACCGGTCGAGATCGCGTCGCTCCCCGGCGTGCACCAGCACACCCGTGACAGTCTCCGCCGGGAGGTGTCCGAGCTCGCCGAGCTCGGGGTCCGCGCGGTCGTGCTGTTCGGTGTGCCGGCGACGAAGGACGACGTCGGTTCGGGCGCCTTCGACCCGGCCGGCATCGTGCAGCTGGCGCTCGCCGATCTCGTGAGCGAGGTCGGCGACTCGGTGGTGTTGATCGCCGACCTCTGCGTCGACGAGTACACGAGCCACGGCCACTGCGGCATCGTGCGCCCCGACGGCTCGGTCGACAACGACGCAACGATCGAGATCTACGCACGTGCCGCCGTCGCCCAGGCGACTGCCGGGGCGCACGTCGTCGCCCCCAGCGGGATGATGGACGGCCAGGTGGCCGCCATCCGCGATGCGCTCGACGGTGCGGGCTTCGCCGACGTGTCGATCCTCGGGTACTCGGCCAAGTACGCCAGCGGGCTCTACGGGCCGTTCCGCGACGCAGTCGACGTCACGATCACCGACGGCGGCGACCGCAAGGGGTACCAGCAGGACCCGCGCAACCGGCGCGAGGCCCTCGTCGAGGTCCACGCCGATCTCGCGCAAGGTGCCGACATGGTGATGGTGAAGCCGGCGCTCGCGTATCTCGACGTGATCAGCGCGGTGCGGGCCGAGGTCGACGTGCCGGTCGCCGCGTACCACGTGAGCGGCGAGTACTCGATGATCAAGGCGGCGGCGGCCAACGGCTGGATCGACCACGACGCGGTCGCGCTCGAGCACCTGACCGCGATCAGGCGTGCCGGCGCCGACCTCGTGCTGACCTACCTGACGAGATGGTTCGCCGAGCGAGCCGCGGGGGCGTCGTCGTGATCCCGCTCTGCGACCCCGAGCGCTGCGCCGGCGCCGGGTGCACCGCCACGGTCTGCGTGGGCGCAGGCGTGCCGTCCAACGACGAGCTCTTCGAACGGTCCGCGGTGGTGATCCCCGGGGGCGTGAATTCGTCGATCCGGGCGTTCAAGTCGGTCGGTGGCCGCCCGTACCTCGTCGCTCGCGCCGAGGGCGCCCGGATCTGGGACGTCGAGGGCAGCGAGTACATCGACCTCGTCCAGAGCTACGGGGCGGTCATCCTCGGCCACGCACATCCCGCCATCACCGCGGCGGTGACCGAGGCCGCGGCCGGCGGCACCTCGTACGGCGCGCCCACCCCCCGCGAGATGAAGCTCGCCGAGACGATCGCCGACCGGGTGCGTTCCTGCGAGCAGGTCCGGTTCATGAACTCGGGCACCGAGGCCACCAGCACAGCGGTGCGACTCGCGCGCGGCTACACGGGCCGTGACCGCGTCGTGATCTTCCACGGCAACTTCCACGGCGCCACCGACGCGCTGTTGGCGGCCGGCGGTAGCGGCGTCGCGACGCTCGGCCTGCCCGGCACCGCAGGCGTGCCGAACGGCGCCGTCGCCGAGACGATGGTCGTGCCCTACAACGTCGTGCCGGCGCTCGACGAGACGATCGCCTGCGTCATGGTCGAACCGGTCGCCGCCAACATGGGTGTCGTTGCACCGCAGCCCGGCTTCCTCGACGGGCTGCGCCGGGAGTGCGACCGCGTCGGTGCCGTGCTCGTGTTCGACGAGGTGATCACCGGATTCCGGCTCGGCGAGGGCGGCGCGCAGGCCAAGTACGACGTCACGCCGGACCTGACGACGTTCGGCAAGGTGATCGGCGGTGGCCTGCCGATCGGTGCGGTCGGTGGCCGTCGCGAGATCATGGAGACCCTGTCGCCGCTCGGACCGGTGTTCCACGCCGGCACCCTGTCGGGCAACCCCATCGCCACCGCGGCCGGACTCGCGGCGCTCGATCTGCTCGACGGCGACGTCTACATCGAGTTGATGGCGAGGGCGCGCCACCTGTCCTCGCTCCTCCGAGACGCCTGCGCGTCGGCCGGGTTCCCGGCCCGCTTCCCCGTCGTCGGCACGCTGCTCGGCATGGTGTGCGGCGACGTCGCGACACCGATCGACTTCGACGGCGCCAAGCAGACCGACGAGGCCGCGTACGCCCGCTTCTTCCACGCCATGCTCGACGAGGGTGTCGCCATGGCGCCGGGCGCGTACGAGGCGATCTTCGTGGGCGCTGCGCACACCGACGCCGTGATCGACGAGATCGCCGAACGCGCTCACCGCGCCGCAGCCGTCGCGGCGGGCACCGCGCCGACCTGAGGCTCGACGTACCCCGCCGGCGGCGGGCGAGCCGGTAGCGTCGGCGGCGTCATGCAGTGGTTCACGCGCTCCGACGCGCGGCCGGGCTGATGCGGGAGATCTTCAGCATCAGGTTCTTCGCCGCTGTCGGTGCCGTCATCGGGTTGTTCTTCCTGCTCTCGACGATCTTCGCGACGCGCACGGTGATCGAGCGAGGGGGTGGGGACGACGGGCCGGCGGTCGAGCGGCACCGGATCGACCTCGTCGAGCAGGTGTTCTCGTCGCGCAACAGCGGCTTCCGCATCGACGCGGACGGCGTCGCGGCCAACGACACCGACCTGATCATCGACGGTCGTCGGTCGCTCCGTGTGGTCGCCGACACCCCCGGCGTCGACCTGTGCCCCCGGTTCGGTGAGATCGGCGCCTGCGCCGTCGTCGCCGATCTGCTCGGCGAGGGCGTCGTCTGGTTCGCACTCGTGCCCATGGGTCCGGACCGCACCGTCGAGATGCCGGCCATCGACACGCTCGACGACGGGCTGGCGACGTTGGTCAACGGCTGGCAGGTGCCGTTCGCGCCGGTGCTCGACCGTCGCTGCCCGGACGAGTTCGACTCGTACCGGCAGTTCCGTGACGTGCTCGGTGACGACTTCACCAGCATCTTCGGGATCGAGGAGCGCCGACTGATCGCCGTCGCGTGCCGAACCCGCGTCGACTATGCGCCCGAGCCGGCACCCACCTCGCCGACGACGAGCACCACCTCGACGAGCACGTCGACCACCACGTCCACCGTCGTCGAGCTCGACGCGGAAGCGGGCGAGGCGCTCACGCCCTGATCAGGCGAGGCTGCGGATCGCCGCCGCAGCTGCGAGGCCGGAATTGAACGCGCCCTCGACCTTCGGCCCGGCGAACAGGTCGCCTGCCAGCGCGACCTGGTGCTCGGCATCGACCCAGCACGCGGCGGGCCACGGGTCGATCGGCCCCGCGAAGCGCCACTTCTTCAGTTGCGACTCGACCACCTCTGCGTCGCCGAGCCACGGGCGGGCCCGCTCGAGCAGCACGGTCAGCGCGTCGGCCGGGTCGTCGTCCCAGTGCTGCTCGCTCCAGGGTTGGGTCGCGTGGAAGGTCAGGGCCGGCACGTCGCTGATGCCCTTGGCGTGGTTGTCGCCGATGAAGCCGAACGGCGCGTCGGGATCGGCCGGATCGAACTGGACGCCACCGGGGGCCGGGACGGCGCCGGGCCGATCGAGGACGACGAGCGCGCCGATCGTGCGGTGGTAGGCGCGCCGGAACAGCTCCTCCGGTAGGTCGAGCTCGGCTTGGGCGAGCAGCGCCCACGACTGCTGCACGGGGCTCGTCACCACGAGCGCGTCGGCGCTCATGGCAGCGCCGTCGTCGAGCACGACGCTCCAGCCGTCTTCGGTCGGTCGCAGCGTGAACACCATGTGCCCGGTCCGACAGTCGAGGCCGCCGGCGAGGTCCTTGGCGAGCGAGTTCATGCCCCGCGTGCCGACGTAGCGCGGGTGGCCGTCCTCGCGACCGGTGAACCCGTGGCACCACACCGCAGCCACGTCGCGCGCCAGCCAGTCGTCGACCTGCCGCCGGAAGTCGTCGCCGCGGACCGTGAAGAACTGCGCGCCGTGATCGAGGGTCGCGCCGGCGATCCGCCGCGTCGCGAGGCGCCCTCCGACCGAGCGGCCCTTGTCGACCACGACGACCTCGTGCTCGGTCGCGAGCTCACGGGCGGCGACGAGACCGGACAGGCCAGCCCCGACCACGACCACGCGCACGCCGGTCAGCCCGTCAGCTCGTGGTCGGCCGCCTCGTCCACGCTCAGCCGGTGCGCTGCTTCGGCCCGGTGGAGGAAGTCGAGCAACACGCGGTTGAACGTGGTGCCGTGCTCGATCATGAACCCGTGGGCCGCTCCGCTGATGACCACGAGCTCGGCGGTCGGCACGAGCTCGGCGATCTCCTCCGCGTCGCCCCTCGGCGTCAGGATGTCCTGGTTGCCGACCATCACCATCGTCGGCTTGTCGACCTGGTGGAGCCGGTCGCGCACGTGATCGTCGATCGCCAGGATGCCGGCGACCTGCCCGGCGAACGCGTGTGGTGGGCGGGAGAGCGCGAGCGGTCCCATCCAGCCCACGGCCGGGCTGATCCGCCGGAACGAGCGCGGTCCGATCATCCAGCGCGCGGCTTCCTTGGTCATCGCGCCCATGCCTCGGGTCTCGGCGATCTCGGCCCATTCGGCGAGCAGCTCGCGCCGCCACTGGTGATGACGGCACGCGGTACACGCCAGCGTGAGCGATCGGATGCGCTCCTCGTGACGGAGCGCCAGGAGCTGCGTGATGACCCCGCCCATCGACGCCCCGACGACGTGGGCGGTATCGACGCCGGCGTGGTCGAGCACCGCGGCGGCGTCGTCAGCCATCTGCTCCATCGAGTAGGCGCCGTACGGCTTGTCGGAGCGACCGGCGCCGCGGTTGTCCATGGCGATCGTCCGGAACGAGGAGGCCATCGCGAGCCGTTGCACGTTCCAGAGGTGCTTGTCGGCCCCGAGGCCCTGGATCATCAGCACCGGTGGACCGTGCCGGCGGCCGGTCTCGGTGTAGTGCAGGCGGACACCGTCGCTCGATCGTACGTACGGCATCAGAGCCCCCCGATGCCGCCGAGCGGCAGCCAGTCGAGCGGCGTCCCCGTCAAGGTGCCGCCGAGCTCGTCGAGCACGTCGTCGATGCGTTCGAGCAGGAGGTCGGCGAGCTCGAGCTCGGCCAACGGGCCGCGCCGCTTCTGGGTCGGGCGGATCGGCGGGCCGATCTCGACCCGGGCGTTGCGCCGCATCGGCACCGACGTGGTCGCGGCCGGCAGCAACCGGGCGCGAGCGGCGACGGCGGCGCCGACGAGATGGTGGTCGATGAGGCCGGCTCGCCGGTTGGTCCACTCGTGGTCGGCCCCGAGCACGATCACCTGGCCGGCTCGGAGCGCTCCTTCCAGCTCGTCCTCGATGGGCAGCAGGCCGCCGAGGCGCTGCATCATCGGCCCGAGGGGCGCGACGTCGGGCCGGCCCACGAACCGCACCGGGCGATCGACGGCCGCACCGATCGACAGCGCAGCGAACAGCGGCGCCAGGGCGAACCGCCTCGCATTCACGACGATGAGCGCGCCGGCCCGCTTGGGCACGTGCTCGATGCCGCCGATCGCGACGTTCCAGCGCAGCCGACTGATGGTCCACACGCGGTCGACGAACCGGTTGTCGCGACCCCAGTCGTCGACGTTGTTGGCGGTCCAGTCGAAAGCGTGGCGGGCGGTGCCCTCGGCCACCGACAGCGCGGTGGAACCCGCCGTGCGGGCGGGCATCGTGACGACGTCGGCCAGGCGCTGCGCAGGCGTCGGCATCACGCCACCGCCTTCTCGGCCGGCACGTGGACGACGCTCGGCCAGCCGTAGAGCTGGTCGATGACGTCGCCCGTGAACGTCGACGGTGCGAAGCCGAGCACCTCGCGGGCCCTGGCATTGTCGGCCAGGCGACCCCGGTGGAGCATCTCTTGCACGTGATCGGGCAACGGCGAACCGGCGAGGTACGACAGGCCCCGTGCCAGTGCCCACTCCGGGCCGAGGAGGGGGAGGGCGATGCGCTTGCCGCGGCGGGCGGCCTGCAGCGCAGTGATCGCACCCGGCGCCACGATGTTGAGCGGCTCGTCGATGCGTGCCTTCGCCGCCGCGACGAACGCCTCGGCGGCGTCGTGCTGGTGGATGACCGCGAAGGGCGGGTCGGCCAGGGCGCTGAACGGCACGACCGGCATCCGCAACACGCGGCCGAGCGCGCTCGGCACGTGCGGACCGAGCACCGTCGCCAAGCGCAGCGCGCCGACGGTCACGCCGATGCGGGCACCGATCGCGTTCGCGGTCTCCTCGATGTCGGCGACCATGAGCCCGTAGTCGCTCGTCGGGTCGGGCGGCACGCGCTCGCTCGGCCGGGTGACCGTACCCCGGCGGCGCCCGTAGATCTCGATGCCGCTGCGGACCACGATCGACTCGAGTGCCCGGCACTCGGCGGCGGCACCGAGGATCGAGGTCACCGCGTCGTCGGTCAGCATCCGGGCGGTGGCTGTGGCGGCGCGGGCGTGCGGCTCCCAGACGGCGATGTGCACGACGACGTGAGGGTTGAACGCCAGCACCGTCTCGACCGTGCGGTCGTGCTGACCTGGGACGATACGATGGAACACCGTCCGGCGCAGACGTCGGCGAGGGGGGTCGGCGTCGATGCCCTCGAGCGAACCCACCCACGGTTCGTCTTCGAGCAGACTGGCGACCCGTGAGCCGAGCTCGCCGCCCATCCCGCTCACCAGCACCCGCATGCCTGCCATATGAACCACGCTAGCCGCACGAGATCCACGTCGACCCGGTCGCTCGGCGTGCTGCTGGGTGCCCTGGTCCTCGGCGCGGCGGTCGTGCACGCCGACGCGCCCGCCGTCGACCGCGCCGCCGACGTCTCGGCACCGGCCGAACGCATCGTCACCAGCGGGGAGGGCCTGCTGTTCCCGATCGACCCGTCGCCGATGTGCGAGGTCCTCGACAACTTCGGCGGGTTCAGCAAGGCGTTCGGTTCGGGCGGGCACCAGGGCCTCGACATCGGCGCCCAGCTGGGTCAGGAGATCTACGCGGTCGAGTCCGGCACGCTGTACCGGCGGTTCGACGGCGGCGCACCCGGCCTCGGCTGGGGCCTCTGGTCCGACACCGACACCAAGTACCGCTACTACCACCTCGATGCGTTCGCCGACGGGCTCACGGTGGGTGACCGGGTCGAGGAAGGCCAGCTGATCGGCTTCGTCGGTGACACCGGCAACGCCACGCCGGGAGGCTGGCACCTGCACTTCGAGGTCCGACCGGGTCCCGCGCCGCACGCCACGCCGGTCGATCCCGTCCCGCTGCTCGACATCCCGCGGATCTGCCGTATCTACTAGGTCTTCGCCGCAGCTCGGGCTAGTAGCCCTCGCCTGCCGGGTGCTGCGGTGCTCGCTGGCGCTGTGCTCCTCGCCAGCTTGCTTCGGTGGGCGCGGTCTCGCTCGGTGAGATGACCGGCTGCGCTGACCGAGCTCGCCGTCTCCGCTCCGGCGCCGTTGGCGCCGCCGCTTCGACCCTCGCCCGCCTGGTCGATGCGACGCGGTCTCGCGGTGAGATCGGCGTTCACCGGCCGCGTGCCGGGTCCGTCGAACACCAGACGCGTCTCAGCCGAGGCCGCGGTTGTCTTGTTCAAGGCGGTGTCGATCGACAGTGCGCTGGCGACGACGAGGGAGTTGAGCGGTTCGAGCGGGCGATGGTGGACCTGCAGCACGTAGTTGTCGGCCGTGGTGAACATCGTCTTGGCGAGACCCTCCCACGTCTTGGTGATGCGGGCGATCTCGTTGCCGGCGTTGTCCTCGATGCGGAAGTTCCAGGCGCGCCAGTTCTCGGCCTTGATGGCGCCGAGCGGATGACCATTCGCCTCGAGGCCGAAGTTGATCTTGCCGACCATGTTCTGCTGCACGACCCGGCCGATCTCGCGGTCCTGCCCGTCGCTGACGACCACGGTCGACTTGATGACCTTCCTCGGCCGGGTGATCTTGAGCACGACCTGCCCGGCGGCGTCGGTGATCTCGAGATGGTGGGTCATGAACTGGTCGATGCTCGAGACGAGCCGCATCACCTTCTTGGCGGTCGACTGCCCGACCTGGTTGACGGCGGCGATCTGGGTGCCGTGCTGGTCGAACACGCTGTACTGGTTGTTGAGCTCGATCAGCTTCGCCTTCTGGTTGACGACCAGGATCGGCTCGTCGAGCAGCGTGCCGCCGCCACCGGCGACCGGACCGTCGAGCCCGATCCCCTGATGACCGGTGCCGGTGAGCTGCTTGTTGATCGTCTCGGCCCTGCCCTCGTCGCCCACCGTCAGGCCGGCGTCGAGCCGGTCCATGCCGGACCGCTGCTGCACGGGATCAGACCCGGCCACGCCCTGGTTGCTCACGTGGTCGGTCCACGCGGTGCCGTCCCAGTACCGAAGCTCGTGCCGCCCCGTCGGGTCGGGATACCAGTTCGCCGGCGTCGCATTCATGAGCCGAGCCTACGGGTCCCGTCCCGCGACAAGCGGCCGGCTCGGCCCCTCGCTCAGCCGTCGGAACGCAGGTGGGCGGCGGCCATGACGACGTCGCGTGCCCAGGGGTCGAGCTGGCGACCGGTGAGCCGCTCGGTCACCTCGATCGCCTTGGTGTCCTCGTCGACGAGGCCGGCCCATCGGATGTAACCGCCCATGATGCCGACCAGCCGGTCGCCGAGCTCTTCACCGTGGACGATCAGCTTGGCGCCACTGGCCAGCAGATCATCGAGCTCGCGGTAGAAAGCAGTCAACCACGCGTCGCGCTCGTCGCCCTTGAACGGGCGATGCCGGTACGGCAGGTTGAGCTCTTCGTAGTTGTGCAGGTTGTGGGGCGCCTGGATGATCGAGATCGCGTAGTTGAAGCCGTTCTCGCGGATCCAGATGATCTCCTCCTGGCGGCGGACGCGGCGATGATTGTCGCCGTAGCCACCCGGGCGCTCACAGATCGCGAGCTTGTCCTTGAGGATCCAGGTGAAGTGACGAGGCGTGATGCCGAGCGCCCATTTTCCTCGGAGCTTCGGAGGCATCAGCGGCCCGGCCTCGTGGTGGCCTGGATATCGGTGGTGTGCTGCGACATTGCGGAGGACGATCCTATCGCTAGCGATCGACGATCCGGAAGCGCTGGCCCGAGCGCTCGACCCGCCGTCCCCCCGGGAGCTCGCACGCAGTGGCGTCGCCGTGGGCCACGGCGAGCACCCGGTCGATGGCGGCTCCGTCCGGCGGGTAGCCCGCCTCGGTGAGCCAGCTCCGCAGCGCTCGCCGGGCGAGCACCGGATGAGCGGCTGCGACGGCGGGTGCATCGGTCGGGTCGATCTCGCCGGCCAGCTGGTCGAGGTAGTCGCCCTCCTCCCGGAGGATCGTGGCGGTTCGTCCGAGGATCGGCGTGAGGTCGCGACCTGCGATGTCGGTCGCCAACGGCATCAGCTCGTGGCGGATGCGGTTCCGCCACACGTCGCGAGCATGGTTCGAGGGGTCCCGCACCGGCTCGACGCCGAGCTCGCGGCAGAGCGCTTCGGTGTCGGATCGCCTGAGCGACAGCAGCGGGTGCGCCGGCCCCGGTCGCATCGCGCCGAGCCCGGTGCCGCCGCTGCCGCGCAGCAGGCGCAGCAGCACCGTCTCGGCCTGGTCGTCGGCGGTGTGTCCCGTCAGTGCATCGGGCGGCAGGACGGCACGGCGAGCGTCGCGGGCGCGTGCCTCGAGGTTCGGGCCCGGCTCGAGGGCCACACGGTGCAGCACGAAGTCGGCGCCGAGCTGCCGGGCGATGGTCTCGGCTGTTGCGGCCTCGGTTGTCGAGGTCGCACGCAGCCCGTGGTCGACGTGGTGCGCGGCGACGTCACATCCTGCGGCGACCGCCAGCGCCACGAGCGCCGTCGAGTCGGGCCCGCCCGAACAGGCGCAGGCGACGGGTGCACCCGGCGCAGGGAAGTTGCAGCGGGTGAGCAGCTCGTCGAGGAGGCTCAGAGCTCTTGCTCGCGCTGGCGCTTCCCGCCCGGGTAGCGCTGCGCCGAGACCTGCTTGAGGTAGCCGCCGATGAGACCGACGGTTGCGGCGCCGCCCGCGAGCAGCATGATGAGTCCGATCCACCAGTGCCAGATGTAGGCGGCGAGCATGGGCGCCAGCGTAGCGAGCGTTCGGCCACGTGGCCCAAGTTCTCCGCGGATTGCGGTGCCGATCGTCGTGGTGAGTCGCAGCTCGCGACCCGGGCGAACTCAGCCGGTGATCGTGTCGTCGGCCGTGCCGATGACGCCGTCGCCGTCGAGATCGGCATCGAAGCATCGCTCGATCCGCCCGAGCAGGCCCGGCGGCATCTCGTCGCTGCTGCACTTGCGGCGGATCGCCTGCTTCAGCTCGGCGTGGAAGTCGAAGGCCTGGAGGCAGTCGACGCACCCGTCGAGGTGCTCGTGGATGTGGACGCGGACGTCGGCGGAGAGCTCACCGTCGAGGAAGGCGTCGAGCTCGCGGATCGTTTCGTTGCAATCAGCCATCTGATCGAGTGCTGCCGTTCCTGTGGTTCGCGGTCATGTGCTGGCGGCGGTTTCGTCGTCGCTCGTGAGGCCTCGCTCCCGTGCGTATTCGTACAACGCGCGTTGCATCGCTTTTCTTCCCCGGTGCAGCCGCGACATCACCGTGCCGATCGGGATGTCGAGCATCTCGGCGATCTCCTTGTACGCGAATCCCTCGACGTCGGCGAGCAGCACGGGCAGCCGGAAGTTCTCGGGCAGCTCTTCCAGGGCGGTCTTCACCTCGTCGTCGGTGAAGACGTCGAGGAACTGCTCTTCGGCCGACATGCTGGCCGCAGCCGTCTCCATCGAGCCGAGCCGCCGGTACAGGTACAGGTCCTCGATCTCGCCGAGGTCGGACTCCTGGGGCCGTCGCTGCTTCGCCCGGTACTTGTTGATGTACGCGTTGGTCAGGATCCGGAACAGCCAGGCGCGCAGGTTGGTGCCTTCCTGGAAGGTGTGGAAGCTCCGGTAACCGCGCAGGTAGGCCTCTTGCACGAGATCCTCCGCGTCCGCCTGGTTGCGCGTCATGCGCAGGGCGGCCGAGTAGAGCTGCGGTGCGAACTCCATCGCCTGATCGGCGAAATCCTGCTGGTCGGCCACGACCGGCGACACTATCGCTTCGTCACGAGCTGGCCGATTGCGGATCGGTACTGTCCGGGCGGTGCCGACTGCCGCGTGGGCGACGTGACCGATTCGACCGGACAGACCGGCGAGCGAAGCCCTGGACCGAGCGCGCTCGCGTCGCTGCAGGTGCTCGCACGCTCGTCGGCTGCGCTCGGTCAGGGCCTCGTGCACGAGGAGATCTACACCCCGCAGGGTCTGCTGACCGTGTTCCGTCACGAGCCTCCGGACGGCTCCCGACCGTCTGCTGCGATCGTCACGTGCGGCGGCGCGATGGGTGGTGTGCTCGGCCCGGGCCATGCCCTCTTCCAGCGCCTCGGCACCGAGTGGCCGCAGCGTGACGTCGCCGTCCATCGGGTGGGGTACCGGGTACCGAACGACCTCGACCGCTGTGCCCACGACGTGGCCTGCGTCGTCGAGATGGCGATCGAGGCGGGCGCCGGACGAGTCGTCGTCATGGGCCACAGCTTCGGCGGCGCAGTTGCGATCCGGGTTGCGGCCGTGATGACGGCCGAGGTCGCCGGCGTGGTCACGTTCGCGACGCAGTCAGCGGGGTGCGAGGTGGCCGGCGCACTCGCCGGGCGGCCGTTGCTGCTCTTCCACGGCGATCGCGACGAGTTGCTGCCGATGCAGTCGAGCGAGCTGGTGAGGATGCTGGCCGGGTACGGCGACCTGGTGGTGCTGCCGGGCGACGGCCACTTGCTCGCCCGGAGCGACGAGGTCGTCGTCGCTGAGCTCGACCGGTGGTTGCCGGGCGTGCTCGCGACGTGAACCTCCCGGTCAGGCAGCCTCGGCGCCGCTCCGCTCGCACGGCAGGATCTGCGCGAGGAACGCCGGCCGCGCGTTGTCGGTGCGCACCGCCTGCAGCACGACGGTGACCGGATGCCCTGCGCTGCGCCGACGAGCGGTGTCGCCGGTCCGAGCTGGCGGCCGAAGTCGCCCGTGCTTGACGACGTGGCCCTTGGCCGACCACGCAGCCCTGAGCGCGTCGGAGCCGACCGGCTCGTCGTCGAACGTCACGTGGGAGGCGAGCGGGTCCTGGCGCAACGAGCACTGGCTGCCCCCGAGCAGCTCGGTCGCGGCATCGTTGGCGTCGACGATCTCCCCGCCGTCCGAGAGGACCAAGGTCGCCACCGTGGTGCTGTCGAAGCTCTCCCCGTCGACCACGCCCGCCGGGAGCGAGGTGCCGACGCGGAACTCGGCGACGTCGAGGAACTCGGCGAACACGCAGCGCTCACCCCCCGTGTGCCAGGCGAGTCGGAAGTTGCCGACGACCGGGATGTCCTCGCCGGACACGTGCGTGATCCACGTCCGTCCGACGACCGGCGTGCCACCGCTCGAGCGCAGGGCGGCGAGGACCCACTCGAGATCGAGGTCGCACAGCGACTCGAACTCCTCGGCGACGATCGCCGACTCCGATCGTCCTGTGATCCCGAGCAGCCGGTGGTTCCAGTCGACGACCCGCCCCGATTCCGCAACGATCAGGTTGGCGAGCAGGCTGTGGTCGGACACCGACGCCAGGCGCTCGGCGCCGCCACGTCCGTCCTCGGGCTGCGCCGCCCTGACCAGCGACGCCATCACGCCGTGGACACGTCGGTCGGGTCCGAACACGGGCACCGCCGACACCGTGAGCTTGTCCCCGTCGGTCCGCTCGTCGCTGCGTCCGATCAGCGAGGCGACCGTCGGCTGGGTCGTCGAGAGCACGGTCGTGATCGGGCACTGCGTCCCAGCCGCACCACCCTGCACGCGCCAGCCCAACTCGACGAGGAGTCGCCCGGACAGGACGACCTCGTCGACGCCGAGCACCTCAGCGGTGCGGACGTTCCATCGTGCGATGCGCGCCTCGTCGTCGAAGACGAGGACGGCCGCGTCGAGCGTCTCCAACGTCTGTTGCGCGAGCCACGCGCTGGCGATCCCGAACTCGGCGGGTGAGCTGACCTGCGACACCTGGATCACCCCGTTCCGCGCGCTCCGCTGAGCTCGAGCCGTTCGCCGAGGAGCGCAGCGACCCTGATCGGCGTGAGCACACCGACCCGTCTCGGCAGGAACTCCGCTCGCGACATCAGACGCTGCGTCAGCTGGCGGCCGAGGGCGATACCCCACTCTGAGGGCGGCTGGAGTCGGGACAGCTGGGTCTCGACGTGTGCAACGTCGTGATGTGCGTCCACGACCTGGCGCGTGATCGTGCCCAGCACCCGCCGGTAGTTGCGCGGATCGTTGTCGGCGGTCCGGAGCAGGCGCTCGACCAGGACCGGGACCAGCAGCGCAGCGGCGTCGCCGTGCCGCTCCAGATCCTCGATCGTCCGACCGCAGAGGATCGACCGGAACGCGTTCTCCGACCTCCTGCGCCGCGCCTCGACCGTGGCGTGAGCGCCGCAGAGGCGATCGGCCCGGAGGCCGGGTGCGACGTCGAGCAGCTGCGACACGGTCGTGCCGCTGCGCAGCGCATTCAGGACGGCGGTGATGTCCGAGCGGCGGGGCTCGGCAGAGCGTCCACCGGCCAACGCCGACAGCTCGTCGACGAACGCCGTCTCCTCGGCGGTGGTGGCGGGCCACTCCCGAGCTTCCCACGGCACCCACATCGTGACGGGCAGTGTCGCGTCGAGCGGTACGGTGCCGGTGGCTCCGGCGGCCGGCGGCCCCGTGGCGGCGCCGTCGGCGAGCAGTGCGACCGAGTTGTGCATGATGATGACTCCTCCGTGAGTCGGTGCGGCCACGTCCAGGTGGCCGGTCGGTTGGCGATGGCGTGTGCGGGTTCCTCCCGCTGAGCCGGTTCGATGGCGGGCGGCTACTGCATGACGAACTCGGTGAAGAAGACGGACACGATCTCGTCGCCGTAGTACGTGGCAAGCCCCTCCTCGAGCTCGTCACGTCGCGAGGAGCGCCCGTCGTGGCTGGACAGCTCCTCCATCGTTCGTCCCGAGAACGTCGACACGACGAGGTCGCTGGCGGGCGCTGACTTGAACTCCTTGGGGTCTTCGAGGTGGACGTGCTCGGACAAGCCGAGCGACACCGCGACGCGCAGGTAGTGACCACCTGCCAGGTTGACGTTGACGGCCTCGAGGTCGACGATCGTTCCGATCGTCGGCTCCTCCGGCTCCTCGACGTGGGCGGTCTCGGGCGGCGGTGCGGCCGCTGTGCCGCCGCGACCGCCGATGAAGTACCCGGTCGTGACCAGAGCGACCGAGAGCATCGCTGCGCTCACGATCCGCATCGCGCCACCGCCGGACTTGGCGGGCACTGGTTCGCTCTCGGTTGGGGTGGTCTCGTCGGCCATCGTCGAACTTCCTTGTTCTCGCCGTGTCGTGGTTGGTGCGCATCCTGCGCCGGTGTCATCAACCGTCCGTGTCGTCGAGCTGGCGGCAAGGATCTGGGATCGCTTCTGCGGTGTCCGTCGTCGGACCCGGTCGAGACGTCCCGCACCCGCCCGCGCCCATGGGGGCACGTGGAGGCCGTGTGCCAGAGGCCTGTGTGTGGCGCCGTGCGCCAGCGGCGTCAGCGGTGCCGAGCTCCCGTCCGATGCCCGCGGTCTCCGTCGAGCTCCACGGCGGTTCGTGGTGACCGGCGCGAGCCCACATGCGGGCGGAGCGACGCCGGCGGTGTCGTGCGGTCGCTCCCGGGTGTCGGCGGGCCGAGCGCAGCCTTCCGGGGAGCGCGACCAGGGTGCGACGGTCGAAGAGGGCACGGCTCTCGGGCCTCCGTCGGGCGCCGGCGTGACTGGTCTCGCGGCGCGGCGCCGTCCGAGTCGGGGCGCGGTGCGGTCAGGTCGTGGCGAGGACGACGACCTCGACGCGACGGTTGCGGGCGAGGGCGTCTGCCGACGTTCCGGCGTCGACCGGACGCGTGTCCGCGTAGCCGGCCGCCGACACGCGATCGTCGGGGAACTCGCGGGCATCGAGGAGGTAGCGCAGCACCGATGTCGCGCGAGCCGTCGAGAGCTCCCAGTTCGACGGGAACTGCGCAGTGGAGATCGGGCGCGAGTCGGTGTGTCCCTCGATCATGACGTCGTTGGGGACCTCGAGCAGCGCGTCGGCGACGACATCGAGGACCAGGAAGCCGTCGGGTTGGATCGCCGCCTCGCCGGGCGCGAACAGCACCTGGTCGGTCACGATCGTCACCACCAGGCCCCGGGACTCGCGGCGGAATCCGATCGCACGGGTCAGTCCGGTGCTGACCGCGCGGTCGTGGACGATCTGCTCGACGTAGCTGAGCGGGTCGCCGAACACCTCGTCGGCGACCTCGACGTCGATGTCCGCGAACGTCATGTCGTCGCCGGGGTCGTCGCCGTCGGTCGGGGCATCGCCCGGGTCGTCGCCGGACGGGTCGTCATCGGTCGGATCGTCATCGGACGGGTTGTCGGGGAGCGTCGACTCGGGGACGTCGGCTGCGTCGGGTGCCAGCTTCACCGGTGGCGGCATGATGGCGTCGTCGTCGTCGGGTGCACCGCCCCCGCCACCGTTCTCGCCCTCGCTCTCGGCGGGCTTCGGCCCCGCTCCGTCGAGCACGCTGTCACCGCCCGACGCGAGCGGACCGGCACCACCGCCGCCCTCGCCGAAACCCAGGAAGCCGCCCCGGTTGAGCTCCTTGCGGAATGACTGCGCGGCCAGATCCATCTTCTCCTCGTCGGGTTGGCCGAGCGCGAAGAGCACCAGGAAGAGCGCCATCAGGAGCGTCAGGACATCGGCGTAGGGGATCACCCACGCCTCGTGGTTGACGTGCTCCTCGTGCTCTTCCTCGTGGTGCTTGCCGCCCTTAGCCATCCTTCGCCGCTCCGATTGCCAGTGCCTCGGCCGGCGGCAGGTAGGTCATCAGCGTCTCTTCGATCACCCGCGGGTTCTGGCCGCCCTGGATGGCCAGGACGCCTTCCATGACCATCTCGCGACCCTGTACCTCTTCGCTCGACAGGTTCTTCAGCTTGTTGGCGAGCGGGAGCATGATGCCGTTCGCGAGGAACACGCCCCAGAAGGTCGCGACGAACGCAGCGGAGATGCCGTAGCCCAGCTTCTCGGGCTCGTCGAGGTGGCTGAGCGTCGCGATGAGGCCCATGACCGCGCCGATGATGCCGAAGGTGGGCGCGAAGATCCCGTACGCCATGCACCAGTCGGCGGCCACCTTGTGGCGCGCCTTGAGCGTGCGGATGTCCGTGCGCATCACGTCGGCGACCGACTCGGGATCGTTGCCGTCGATCGCGAGCTGGAGTGCCTTCTTCATGAACGGGTCGTCGAGATCGGCCACCTCGCTCTCGAGCGACAGGATGCCCTCGTGGCGAGCGCGGCCGGCGAAGTCGACGAGCGTCTTCAGGCGGTCGGCCGGCGGCTGCATGTTCTTCGGGAACAGAGCCCGCGCGATCGCCTTCATGACACCGCTCGTGGCACGCATCTCGAAGCTGGCGACCGTGGCGCCGAAGGCGCCGAGTATCACGATGAACAGGGCCGGCACGTTCGTGATCAGCACGATCGGACTGACGCCCTTGAAGATGCCGCCGACGACGACGCCGATCAGGGCGACGAAGAGGCCGAGTGGTGTGGCTTTCACGGATGCCCCTCCCCGACCCGCTCGAACGGCTCGGCCCCGTGGGCCGTCGGGTCCTGTTCGTCGCCGGCGGGCTGCCCGGGGAGCTCGACGACCTCGTCGCCGTCGCCGTCGCCGTCGCCGTCGCCGTGGTCGTGGGCGTAGGCCCACCGTTCGAGGACGGCTGCGGCGCGTGTCTCGGCCGGCGTGGGCGATGTCGCGTTCTCGAAGGCCCGCTCCTGCAGGAAGCTCGCGAGCGCGAGGATCTGGGCGCGGAACTCGCCGGTGCGGCGAACGATCTCGTCGCCGGTCTCGACGACGACGTACTCGGTGCCGTTGGTGAGTCGCACGACCGTGTCGACGTGGGTGTCGATGCGCTCGATGAGGTCTGGGTTCACGAAGAACGTGTCGCCGTGGCGAAGTCGCGTGAGTTGGATCACTGTCGTCTCTGGTTCTGTGGGTCCGACGGTCGGCACTCGTGTGCCGGGAGGGATCGTCCGCCGGGTCGTCGAGCGCGCCACCAGGTCGACCGCTCGGGCCGACCCGACACGAGCTCGCGACGGGCCGAGGGCGGGCTGGCGACCTTCGTGCACGTTGCGGTCGTGGCAGGACGATCCTTCGGGTGGACGACCGTGACGAGCTCTCCCGGCGCCTCTGGCTGCTGCGTGAACAGATGGAGCAGCTCGTGTGTGCGCTCGACATCCAACAGCTCGTCCTCGCGAACAGCCGGACTCGCTGGCTGCCGATGGTGACCGACAACGTCGAGCAGCTGGTGGACGACATCCGGGCCTCCGACACCGACCGGGTGGCTGCCTCCCAACAGGTGGCCCGGCGCCTCGGCCTGCACGGCGACGCGACGCTGACCGAGCTCGCCGCCGCCGTCGGTGAGCCGTACGAGGGGATCTGGCGGCAGCAACGCTTGCACCTGCTCGGCCTCCAGGCGGAGGTCGAGGAGATCACCAGCTCCAACCGCGAGCTCAGCCGCCGGGGCGTGGCTGCGGCGCGCGAGATCCTGGGCTACCTCGACGGCGACGCCCACGACACGTACGACCCGCACGGCGGCACGCAACGGCTCGCACCCACCTCGCGGCGATTCGACAGGACGGCCTGACATGCCGAACATCTCCGGTCTGTACACCGCGCTGTCGGGCATGAACGCCCAGCGTCGCGTGCTCGACGTGACCGCCCACAACGTCGCGAACCAGGCGACGCCCGGCTACCACCGGCAGCGGGTCGAGCTGAGTCCGGTCGGCTTCGACTCGGTCTCGGCGCTGCACGCCGGCCAGGGCACCCAGGTCGCCGGTGTCGAGATCGACGGCGTCATCCGCGTGATGGACCAGCTCGCGGAGAACCGACTGCTCCGCGAGACGGGATCGCAGGGCGGCACGACGACGTTGCGGACGCACCTCGGTCGCATCGAGCAGGTCTTCCCAGAACCGTCGGAGGACGGCCTCGCCGCACTGCTCGACGACTTCTGGGGCGGGTGGAACGACCTGACGAGCCGGCCGGCCGACACGGGCGTGCGGGCACAGCTGCTCGAGCGAGCCGGCGCACTCGCCGACGGCCTCCAGCGCTCGGCCGCCGGCATCGAGTCCGCGGCCGCGACCGCGCGCGAGGAGATCGGGCGTCTCGCCGCCGACGTCAACGCGATCGCCGCTCGCGTCGCCGAGCTCAACGGACGGATCGCCGCCAGCCCGAACGCGGTCGCCGCCAACGATCTCCGCGACCAGCGCGACCTGTTCATCCGCGATCTCGCCGAGTCGACGGGCGTCGTCGCTCGCGAGACCGAGGCCGGCCACCTCGACCTCTACGTCGGTGGCCGGGCGCTCGTCAACGGTTCGTACGTCCACGAGATGGACGGTTCGAGCGGCGTGCTCCGGTGGGTCGCCGACGGCACCGACGTGACGGCGCCGCCGAGCAAGGCCGCCGCGCTGACCCAGACCGTCGGCGAGGTCGTGCCCAGCTACCTGGCGATGCTCGACGACGTCGCCGCCCGACTGGTCGCCGACGTGAACACGCTGCACGCCTCGGGATACGACCCGTCCGGCACGTCGGGCCGGGACTTCTTCGATCCGGCGGGCATCACGGCGGCCACGATCTCGCTGAGTGCCGACGTCGACGGACAGCCAGAACGGATCGCCGCCGGCGCACCGGTCTTCCCCGGGCCGACGGCGCCGGGCCCACTCGACGGTGAGCAGGCCCGGGCGATCGCGGCGCTCGCCGACTCGACATCGGGTCCCGACACCGCCTACCGATCACTGGTCGCACGTCTCGGCGTCGACGTCCGGGCCGCGATCCGTCGCGACGACGTCCAGAGCCGGATGACCGCGTCGACCGAGGCGGAGGCAGCCTCGGTCGGCGGTGTGAGCCTCGACGAGGAGATGGCCAACCTGGTGGCGGCCCAGCGCGCCTACGAGGCGTCGGCCCGGGTCCTCACCACCGTCGACGAGCTGCTGGGCGTGTTGATCGAACGGACCGGTCGGGTGGGCCGGTGAGGAGGATGCCGCGATGCGTGTGACCAACTCGATGATGCTGCAGTCGACCGTGCGGGACCTCGGTACCTCGCTGGCTCGGCTCCAACGCAGCCAGACCGAGCTCACGACCGGGCGGGCGATCCAGCGGCCCTCGGACGACCCGAGCGGTGCTGCGCTCGCGATGGACCTCCGCAACGAGCTCCGCAGATCCGACCAACGCGCCCGCTCGCTCGACGACGCGCGCGGCTGGCTCGCGACTGCCGACGGTGCGCTGACCGCGGGTCTCGATCTGCTGACCCGGGTCAAGTCGATCGTCGTCCAGGCGTCCAACACCGGCGCAGGTGCCGCGTCCTCGTCGGCCGCGCTCGCCGCCGAGGTGCGCAGCGTGCGCGACGAGATGGTCGGGCTGGCGAACGCCGAGTACATCGACCGGTCGATCTTCGCCGGGACCCAGGTCGGTCCGGCGTTCGACGCGAGCGGTGCCTTCCTCGGGAACGCCGGCGCGGTCCGGCGTGAGGTCGCACCCTCGGTGACGATCGACGTCAACGTCACCGCGGAGGCGGTGTTCGGTGACCCGAGCGGTCCGGACGGCGATCTGTTCGCCGTGCTCGATCGGCTCGCGACGGCGATCTCGAGCGGCGATCCGAACGCGATCGCCGCCGAGCACGCGACGTTCGACGTGGCCCGGGAACGCATGACGGCTGCGACGGGCACCGTCGGGGCGCGCGCCTCGCGAGTCGACGCGATCGAGGCCGCCAACGAGCGACACCGGTTCGGCGTCCAGGACTCGCTGTCGCAGATCGAGGACGTCGACCTCGCGGCTGCGCTGCTCGACGTGCGGACACGTGAGTCCGCGTACACGGCCGCGCTCCAGGCAGCCGCACGAGTGCTGCCGCCGTCGCTGGTCGACTACCTCCGCTGAGCCCCCACGCCCGTCGGCGGCCCGCCCGACCTGGTGCGATCCTTCGTTCCTGAACGGGATGCTCCGCCCCGGCGCGCTGCGTGGTGCGACGTGCGCGGCGGTGTCTGCGGTCGTGCGGTGCGCGCACGGCCGATTCGGCGAGGCAGCGTGTGCGGCACGGTTCGACCGGGCGTGCAGCCCGCCGGCGAGTGGCTCGTCGATCGGACGCCGAGTCCGGCGGCGAGGTGTCGAGGAGCGTCAGCCGTCGGGCGGCTCGGCGCGCTGGATCGGTTGGGCGGGCGTGGTGGTCAGGATCCTGTTGACGATCCCGGACACGATCCACATGAACAGCGCTGCCCCACCGGCGCGCAGCAGGACGTCGTCGGCGACCGTGCCGCTCTCCAGCTCCAGCCAGAGCGAGCGTCCGGCCACCAGCAGCGCGAAGAGCACGGACAGCGAGAAGCGGTAGGGGGCGAGCGGACCGAGCCGACTCGAACGCCGCACGACCAGGTGGAACTGTGGGTCGGTGGCGCTCTTCATCGCGTCGCCGCCCGGAAGTCGGCGCTGACCGTCACGGTGCCCCCGCCGGAGAGCGTGACCGACACTTCGAGGCGCTCGAACGCCACGATCTGGTCGGGGTCGAGATCGGCGAGCTCGGCGAGGATGGTCCGTGCCGCGGCGGCGGCTGCGGTCGCGGCGTCGCTGTTCGTCGGCGCGTCGGGCGCCGGCGCTCCCATCGCGGTTTCAGCGCCGATCGGCGCGTTCTGCCCCGGCGAGACGGCGACTCGCGCCGGCTGCATCGGCCGGCTCGTGGGGGTCGCGCCGGTGATCGGCTCGCCGCCGGTGCCCCCCGTCCTCGCCCTCGTCGGGAGCTGCATGAGGTCGTCCCCCATCGTTGCGCGCGACGCGGGGCCGGGCGTCGAGGCACCCGCCCCCGTCGTCGCGTCGCCACCAGTGAGATGGGCGAGCTGTCGAGCCGAATCCGCCTCGGCCGGCGTGTCGATCCAGTGGTCCCGTTCCGTCGTGCCGCCGTCTCGCCCGGCGTCGAGGGCGTCGCGCTCGTGCTGGATGGCACGGCGGAGCGCGGCGATGCGACGGTCCGCGGGTGCGGTGGCGTCGCGAGAGCCGGTACGGGTGCCGGTGCGAGTGTCGGTGCGAGTGTCGGTCGGCGGCTCGGCGGCCGCGCGAGCGACGGTGTCGAGCTTGTCGCCGAACCGGGACACCGACGACGAACGCGCATTCGACCCGATGGCTGCCCCGTTCGCGTTGCGGCGGGGTGACCGCGGCATCGGTTGCTCGAGCATCGCAGCGGTGATGCTCGGCCGAGGGGTGTCGGCGAGCTCGCGCTCGAAGTGGCGGACGAACGACCGAGTCGGGTCCTCGTCGACGTGATCGGCGCCAGCCTCGGCGAGCGACCCGTTGCGGAGGCGCTCGTCGCGTTGGACGTCGTCGATCAGCGCATCGAGTGCGGTGAGCGACATCGGTGCTGGGTCGGCGGGCCGCTCGACTCCTGGTCGGCCGGTGCCATCGAGCTCTGCCGAAGGCTCGTCACCAGTCGCGTCGACGCGCTCGACGACGACCTCGACGCCGAGATCGGTGGCGAAGAACCCTCCGACGCCGCCTCGACGGACGCGGTTGGCCTCGACGATCCGGATGTCGGGTCCGAGCGTCTTCGTCGCCTCCTCCACGGCCTCCTCGAGCGAGTCGGCGCGGAACTCGTGGGTGGCGTCCGCGGATGCTGGATCAGAGAGGTGCAAGCTGGGCATCGTGATGCTCCTTGTCGGTGTGGTCGGTCAGCAACGGATCGATCGAATGGACGACGTCGACGTCGAGGTGATCGCCGATCTCCGCGTACGAGACGATCGAGATCCCGGACGTCGTCTGGCGGAGTAGGCGGGCGAGCGCGGGTCGGACGACCGGCGAGCACACGATCACGGCAGGGAGGCCGCGCGCCGCGGCGGCGTCGACGGCGCAGTTGACGGCGGCCATCAGGTGCTCGTGGGCGTGGATGGGGAGGCGGAGCTGCGCGCCGAGCTCGTCGAGCTCGACGCTCGCCGCCAGCTCGGCCTCGAATCGCGGATGGATCGTCGCGACCGACAACACGCCGTCGGTCGCGAGTGAGCCGGTGATCGCCGGGCCGACCGCGGCGCGACCGGCCTCGACGAGTGCGTCGACGGCTCGCGACGTGTGGGCGCGCTCGCCGACGGCTTCGAGGATGCGGACGAGATCCCGGATGCCGATGCCCTCGTCGAGCATCGTCGCGAGCACCCGTTGCACGTCGGCGAGACCGACGCCGGCCGCGGTGAGGTCCTCGACGACGGCGGGGTCGGTTGCGTTCACACCGTCGAGCAGAGCCTTCACGTCGCTGCGCGACAGCAGTCGGCCTGCTCGCCGGCGGACGAGCTCGGCGAGATGCGTGACGATCAGCGCGGCGCGGTCCACCACCGTGTGCCCCGCGTGCTCGGCCTCGATCCGGAACTCGGTCGGCACCCAGCGCGCCGGCAGGCCGAAGACCGGCTCGACGATGTCGTCCCCGGGGAGGTGGCCGAGCCCGTCGCCGATGACGAGCACCCGCCCAGGTGGCACGGTGCCGCGGCCGACCTCGACGCCGTGGACGCTGAGCGCGTAGGTGTGGGCGGGGAGATCGGGCTCGTCGCGGGTCCGGATCGCGGGCATGACGAAGCCGAGCTCGCCGGCGATCTTGCGTCGCAGCGCGCCCACGCGGTCGAGCAGGTCGCCCCCGCTCGCCCCGTCGACGAGGTCGATCAGGTCGGCGGCGAGGTCGAGCTCGAGCGGCTCGACCCGCGCGTCGATCGCCATCTGCTGTGGCGACGGTGGTGCGGTCTCGACGTCCACGTCGGGCTCGTCGACCTCGACGATCATGCCCTCGCGGGAGATCAGGTACCGCCCCAGGAGGATCAGCCCGACCCCGAACACGATGAACGGCAGCTTGGGGAGCCCCGGCACGAGGCTCATCAGCAGGACGACGACGCCGCCCGACCGGACCGACGTCCCCTGCCGCGCGAACTGACCGAAGACGTCCGAGCCGAGGTCGTTGTCGCCGGCGGACCTCGTCACGATCAGCCCGGAGGAGATCGAGACCAGCAGCGCCGGGATCTGGGCGACGAGTCCGTCGCCGACCGTCAGCATGCTGTAGGTCGCGACCGCGTCGCCGAAGCTCATGCCGAGCTGCAGGACCCCGACGATCAAACCCCCGACGAGGTTGACGAGCGTGATCACGAGCCCGGCGATCGCGTCGCCCTTGACGAACTTGGACGCACCGTCCATCGCGCCGTAGAAGTCGGCCTCGTCGGCGACCTCGGAGCGTCGCAGCTTGGCCTCCTCCTCCGACAGGATGCCGGCGTTGAGGTCGGCGTCGATCGCCATCTGCTTGCCGGGCATGGCGTCGAGCGTGAACCGTGCCGAGACCTCCGCCACCCGGCCCGCACCGTTCGAGATCACGACGAACTGGACGAGCGTGATGATGAGGAAGATCACGATGCCGACGACGATGTTGCCGCCGACCACGAACGATCCGAACGTCTCGATGACGTTGCCGGCATCGCCGCGCGACAGCACCGCCCGCGACGTCGACACGTTGAGGCCGATCCTGATGAGCGTGACGACCAGGAGCAGCGAGGGGAACGACGAGAAGTCCAGCGCTCGCTTGACGTTCGTCGACACGAGGAGGATCAGGACGGCGGTGGAGATGTTGGCGACGATCAGCAGGTCGAGCAGGCTCGACGGCAGCGGCAGGATCATCACCGTGACGACGAGGACGATGATCGCCGGGAAGCCTGCTTGGGCGAGTCGGGAGTTCTGCATGGTGAGTCGTCCGGTCACGGCGTTCCGTCGGGTCGCCGAGCCTGCGGGGATCGTCCGTCGACCCTGCGATCTGTCGTGTAGGTTGAGGTGGCCGTCGTCCCACGGCCGCCCCGTCCGGCGGCAGGAGGCGGTGCCTGGTAGCGCCGACCGAGTGTCGACGGACGGTTCGGACCGGCTCCGCGCCGGCGCGGCGCGCCGAGCCCGCCCACCGTCGTCGAGAGGAAGAGCTGGTGATGCAGATCGAGACGAGTCGTTTCGGAACCGTGGAGGTCCCCGAGGACGAATTGGTCACGTTCGATGACGGCGTGCCCGGTTTCCCCGGTCGGCGCCGGATGGCCGTGCTCGGAGGTGGTGAGATGCCGGGCGGCGAACCCGGTGAGGGGCATCACACGCTGTTCTGGTTGCAGGACGTCACCGATCCGGATCTGGCGTTCATGACGATCGTGCCGTGGGCCGCGTACCCGGACTACGACGTCGAGCTCGAGGCCGACGAGGGCGACGACGTCTCCGACGCCGACGATCTGTGCGTGCTCGTGGTCGTGACCGTGCGCCGCGAGGAGGGCGGCATCCAGTTGACGTCGAACCTGCTCGCGCCGATCGTCATCGACACCGCATTGCGCCGTGGTCGGCAGGTGATCCTGCAGGACCAGACGTGGCCGGTCCGGGCGCCGCTGGCACGATCGCTGCCCGCGGCAAGCGAGATCGAGGGCGACTGATGCTGATCCTGACCCGTCGGGCCGGTGAGAAGATCGTGATCGGCGACGACATCGTCGTGACGATCGTCGAATCCGGCCGCGACTCCGTGCGGATCGGCATCGATGCGCCGCGGCAGGTGTCGGTCCACCGATACGAGGTCTACGCCGAGATCGCCCGCGAGAACGAGGCGGCGCTCGCCACCGACGCGTCGCTGTCGCCCTCGCCGGCCGCCCCGGTCTCGGCTGCTGCGCTGCCCCGGGGCGCACGCCAGCGCTGACGTCGCGTCCGGCCGGCCGCTCACCGGCGTTGTCGGCGCTTGCGGGGAACCGCCTGCAGCGTCGCATCGGACACCTGGAGCTCCCCCGGGAGCTCGTACGTCCGCACCCAGGCGAAGCGCCGATCGAGGCGATGCACGAAGGCGAGCACCTTGGCGACGGCTTCGTAGAGCGCAGCGGGGATCTCGTCACCGACGTCGCACGCCCGCCAGAGCGCACGTGCGAGCGGCTTGGCCTCCACGATCGGGATCTTCGACTCGCGCGCCCGCTGGCGGATCTTCCCGGCGACGGCGCCGGCCCCGACGGCGAGGACGCGCGGTGCGCCGCCTCGTTCGGCGTCGTACCGGAGGGCCACGGCGATGTGCGTCGGGTTGGTGATGACGACGTCGGCGTTGCCCATGTCGGAGATCATGCGGTTCCGGGCCATGCTGCGTTGCAGCGCACGGATGCGGCCCTTGACCATCGCATCGCCCTCGGTGTTCTTGTGCTCGTCCTTGACCTCCTGCTTCGTCATCTTCAGGTCCTGCGCGTGTTGGTAGCGCTGGTAGCCGTAGTCGGCGAGGGCGAGGATCACCATCGTCCACGTGATGGTCCGGACGAGTCCGACGACCTCGTCGCCGACCGCGGGCACACCGGTCTGCAAGGGGAGTCGGCCCCGGCCCACGAGCAGCTCGACGATGCCCATCAGCTGCGGCCACGTGATGAGCAGGACGACCGAGATCTTGGCGACCTGCTTGACCGTCTCCCACAAGGACCGCTTGGAGAACAGGCGCTTGAAGCCCTGGAGCGGGTTGATGCGCTTCGGATCGGGGACGATCGGCTTCCAGGTGAGCACGAGGCCGGTCTGGGCGAGCGAGACGAGGATGCTGGTGGCGGCGACGACGGCGATCAACGGCAGCGCGGCCAGGAAGCCCCGTCGGAGGGCCTCGCCGAGCACGGTGACGGCGAGGTCCGGGTTCGGCTCGGCCGCGACGTCGCGGAGCTCGCGGAACGACTCGCCCGACGCCGTGGCGAGCCGCCCGATCATCCAGGGCAGCAAGTAGGAGCCGACGAGGAGTCCGATCCACCCGATCAGCTCCTGTGACTTGGCGATCTGCCCCTTGCGGCGTGCATCCCGGCGCTTCTTGGCTGTGGGCTGCTCGGTCTTGTCGGAGCGGCTCATGTCACCCCCCGAACGCGCGCCCGATGCTCGTGACCGACCGCACCAGCAGCGACTCGGTCGAGGCGGGCAGCAGCGCGAGGGTGAGGCCGAGCAGGATGATCGCCACGAACGTCTTGGCCGCGAACCCGAGCATCAGGATGTTCAGCTGCGGTGCCGCCTTGCCGAGCAGGCCGAGCGCGATCTCCGTACAGAAGAGGGCGGCCAGGACCGGCAGTGCGATCTCGACGGCCGACGTGAAGAAGACGGTGCCCAGGCCGGCCAGCTCCTCCGCCAGTCGGCCGATGTCGATCCGTCCGGTCGGGACCGCCTCGACGGAACGCAGGTAGCCGCGGACGACGAGCACGTGGCCGTCGATCGCGAACACGACGATCAATCCGAGCAGCTGATGGAACCGGCCGATCGGCGCCGAGCTCGCACCGGAGATCGGATCGAGCACCGCGCCGAGCGAGAAGCCCACCTGGAGGTCGATCAGGTCACCGGCGGCCTGGAGCGCGGTGAACAGGATGTAGACGGCGAAGCCGAGCGCGATGCCTGCCAGGGCCTGCATCACGAGCGCGACGACGAACGGCCCGATGGCGAGCGGGTCGGCCTCGCCTGCCATCGCGACCGAGCCGACGCGGCCGGCGAGCACGAACGAGATGGCCGTCGCGAGGCCGACGCGGACGCGGACCGGCACGGCCGGCGAGTTGAACGGTGGGCAGATCACGATCCATGCCGTGGTGCGAACGAGCGCGAAGCAGAACCCGATCAGGGTCGACGTCGCGATCTCGAGCTCCACGGCCGGCCGTCATCCGTTGATGAGTTGCGGCGCACGCTCCATCAGCGTGTGCCCGAACGAGACGAGCTCCTCCAGCATCCAGGCGCCGGAGATGGCGATCACGAGCGAGGCCCCGATCAGCTTGGGCACGAACGCCAGGGTCTGCTCCTGCACCTGCGTGACCGACTGCAGCAACCCGACGATCAGGCCGATCCCGAGCACGACGAGCAGGAACGGCCCGGCGATCTTGGCCGCCAGCACGAGTGCGTCCGTGCCGATGTCGATGGCGTCTTGCGAGGTCATGGTGGGCTCCGATCTGGCTAGCGGTACGACTCGAGCAGGGTGCCGGTCACGAGCATCCAGCCGTCCAGCAGGACGAACAGGAGCAGCTTCAAGGGCAATGACACGAACGTCGGGGGGAGCATCATCATCCCGAGCGAGGTCAGCACGGCCGAGACGACGAGGTCGATGACGAGGAACGGGACGAAGATGATGAAGCCGAGGATGAACGCCGACTTCAGCTCTGACAGCACGAACGCGGGGACGAGCGCGCTCAGCGGCACCTCGTCCCGGGTGATCGGCGTCTCGGTGCCCGACGCGTCGAGGAACAGCTCGAGCTCGGGCTCGCGGGTGTAGTCGAGCATGAACTCGCGGAGCGGACCCGAGGCGCGGTCGAGGGCGTCGCTGACGCCGATCTCATCGGCCATCAGGGGCTGCAGCGCGACGTCGTTCATCTCCGAGAGCGTGGGGCCCATCACGAAGATCGTCAGGAACAGGCTGAGCCCGACGATCACCTGCTGGGGCGGGAGTTGCGGGATGCCGAGCGCGTTCCGCGTGAGCGACATCACGATCACGATCCGCGTGAACGACGTCATCAGCACCAGCAGGCTGGGCGCGATCGAGAGCACCGAGAGCAGGAGGATGATCACGACGGCGTTGGAGGGATTGCCCTCGACGTCGGGGACCTCCAGCCCGATGGTGGCCGACGAGCCGCCGGAGTCGTCGGTCACGATCGGATCGGCGGGTCGGGCGGGCGGCGTCGTCGGGTCGACCTCCGGCACGTCGATCGGCTCGATGTCGGGGATCTCCGGGATCGTCGGGAGCGGCTCGGCCGGCGGCGGCGTGGGCGCCGCCGACGCCTGTGTCGGGACCATGACGCCGATGGCGATGATCACACCGACGCCCAACCATCGCCACCGCTTCCGTTGCGCCGTCGGGCGAGCCGAGCCGGCGTCGGGGGAGGTGTCAGGCATGACGCGCCGTCGCTTCGCGCAGCGCCTCGAGGAAGCCGGGCCGCGTGGCGGCGCGAGAGAACAGCGAGTGCGTGGGCGGCGGGTCCTCGGGCACCGGGAGCGGCTCGCGAACGGTGTCCTGTTCGTCCCACTCCTCGGCCGGCATCTCAGCGAGGACGGTGGCCGGGGCCTGATCGTTCGCGCTCACGAGGACGATCCGATTGCCGAAGCGCAGCGCGATGACGGCTGATCCGCGGGTCAGACCGATACGACCGACGACCTCGACGGCCGGGGCGCTCGACCGGCGCGACGCACGCGTCAGTCGGTGGCGACGCGCACCGCGCGTGCCCGGCCCGCCCGTGGCTCGGCGCCGTGCGAACCCGTACGCGATCGCGACGATGGTGAGCACGATCCCCAGCGAGACGACCATGCGCACGAGCAGCTGGGCGACACCGGCATCGGCCATCATCCCGCGCCCTCTCCCGCAACGATCTCGGTGATCCGGATGCCGAACTCCTCGTCGATGACGACGACCTCACCGCTTGCGATGCGTCGGCCGTTCACGAGGACGTCGATCGGCGCGCCCGCTGCGCGATCGATCTCGACGACCGTCCCCGGCTGCAGCGCGAGCAGCTCGCGGATCGGCATCGTGGTCCGGCCGAGCTCGGCGGTGACCTCCATGTCGACGTCGTTGAGCAGTTCGAGCGGGCCGGGCGCGAACGCTCGGGCGTCGTCGCGTCCCTGCAGGGCGACGGGCTCGTAGACCGCGGCACGGCCCGGAGCGGTGAGCGAGTCGATGTCGTCGACGTCGGCGAGGTGGTCGCCGGTCTCGAGCGATGCGACGCCGAACGCAGCGTTGAACACGTCGTCGGCGAACAGGCCGACGAAGACGGAGGGTCGCGCGACCGTGGTGGCGATGTCGCGAACGGCGATCTCGCCGGTGTCTCCCAGCATCGTCTGTGCCGCGGTGGCGAGCACCTGCGCCAAGCGCTCCGAGTCGGCGAGCAGGCCGCTCGGGTCGGCTGCTGCGAGGAAGACTCGGAACGGCGAGGCGGCGACCACGGTCGCGGCGATGACCTGGTCGCCGTCGTCGACGGGCCAGTCGTCGATCGGCAGTGCCTGGTCACCGAGGCCGAGCGCGCCGGCGAGTACGGCGGCTCCCTCGATCACGCTGTCGATCGGGAGAAGGGTCGTTGCGTCTGCACTCACGGTGGACTCCTGGAATCTGCCCGACGGTTCCCGACGTCGTCGCTGACGACCCGGTCGCGTCGGTACCCCTTCGGGGCGTGTTGACGCCGTCGACCGTTCGTCGCTCGTGCGAGCTGTCAGGTAGGTACCCGACCCGGCCTGCGGTCACGGGCGCCAACTCCGGCGTGCGAGCGCCGACGCGTGCGTCACCCTCACGACTGCTCGGGCCGAAATACCACTTGACAGATCGGCCCGACGACGGACGGTCGATGCTCGAGCACAACCGGGAGGTGGCAAAGGACATGAACACCGACGACCTGTCAGCACTGATCGAGAACTCGCCGGACCGCAGCTGGGTGTCCAGCGCATCGTGCGGAGACATCGGGCTCGAGCGGCTCGACCTCTTCTTCGTCGACGCCGGCCGCACACTGTCCAGCGAGGCGATGGCGATCTGCCGTTTCTGCGAGGTGCGCCGCGACTGCCTGCAACACGCCTACGCCAACGAGATCGCGGGCGGCTACTTCGGGGGTGTCTCGCCGGTCAAGCGGCGGACGCTCGATCTCGACGCCGCGATGGCCGTGATCGAGGACGAGCCCGGCTCGACCGCTTGAGCGGCTCGCCGGCCGATCGGGGCCGGCGGCACTCGACCCTCCGGGTCCGGGCGGATCCGTCGAACGCCCCGGCGATCCCGTCGATGCTTCCCTCAGGTCCGGGCGAGCGCCTCCCTCGGTCGGCTCGGCAGCAGGTGTCGGCTCGGTCGATCGGCGATCTGGTTGCGGAGCGCGTTGGCCCAGTGGGCCGCCTCGCCGTACGCAACGCGGGTGTCCTCGAGCTTGCCGGGCAGCAGGCTGCTGATGCGGTCGCCGTCCGCCTCCTCGCACGCCTTGGCCACCGACAGGAGCCGACCGAGCTCGCCCTCGCCGGCCACCAGCGCCGCTTCGATCTGGTCCGTCACCGGCAGATCGGCGATGAGGCGCGTCATCGGTGTGTTGTAGAGCGCATCGGTCACCGACAGCACGCCGACCGTGAACGCACTGCTGGCCAGCTCCGAGTCGGCGACGAGCTTGGAGAGCAGCTTGGCCCTGGTCGCTCCGAGCACCAACAGCTCCTCGCTGCTGTTGTTCGTGGCGGAGAGCGCGAGCAGCATCGCCATCTGGCGGACCTGGTTCACGCCGAGCAGCACGATCGCGTGGCGCAGCGAGTCGACGCGGCGATCGAGGCCGAACGCACTCGAGTTGACGACCGAGAGCAACCGGTAGGCGAGCGTCGCGTCGCTCCCGACGAGCGCCTCGATGCGGTCGATGTCGATGTCGTGGCGCTGGATCTCGCTGAGCAGCGCGACCACGGCGGCGGCGTTCGCCGGTCGCGCCGACCGCTTGAGGACGTCGGGCTTGGCGAAGAAGTGACCCTGGAAGAGGTCGAAGCCGGCTCCGACGCACAGCCGGTACTGATCGACGGTCTGGACCTTCTCGGCCGTCATCATGACGCCGCTGACCCGCCGCCGGGCGAAGTCGACCATCTGCGGGAGCTCGGCCTCGTCGGCGTAGCGGAGGTCCACCTTCACCATGCTGGCGTGGGCGAGGGCGGTCGATCGTTCGAGGTCGGCGATGCCGCCGACGTTGTCGAGCCCGATGTGGTACCCGTCACGGCGGGCGCGAAGCAGTGCGTCGAGCGTCTCGTCGTCGAACGGCTCGTCCTCTCGCAATTCGATGATGATGCCCTCCGGCGGCAGGGCTCGGTACACGCCGGACCGCAGCAGCCGAGCGCTGGCGTTGATCATGCCGAAGCGGTCGCCGATCAGGCGCTCCATGCCCCAGTGCAGGTAGGCGCGCTCGATCACCGCTTGCGTCGCCTCGTCCGGGTCCTCGAAGAACGCCACCTCGTCGGGGCCCGAGCGGTACAGCAGCTCGTAGCCGAACGTGCGCTGGTCGACGTCGAGGATCGGCTGCCTGGCGATGAAGATGTCAGCGGTCATGCCCGTCTCCTGTCCTGCTGGACCGGCGGAACGACGCTTGCGCTCGTCCACTCCCGCCCACGTGTGTTTGGCTCGGATCACGCTGGAATGACCCGTCTCCGACGACCGTCCGGCTACAACAGGTGTTATGCAACGAGGTGCGGTGGCCGCCTGAGGGCCGCTGGCGCAGCACGAGGAGGTGATCTCGATGAACGACGACGAACACATCGTCCCGCGCAAGCGCGCCGTCGACACCGCCCTGGGCGCTGACGCCGATCTCGACGAATCCGAGGGCAGCCACCGCGGTGAGCGCGACCCCGGCCCGTCCGACGCCGGCCCCGACGATCACACCGCCGATCGACCCGGAGCAGCCCCGCCGGACCGCCTGGAGGCAGACCAGCAGATCGTCGTCCCGTCGGCCGAGGTGCTCGCGGTCGTCCGGCACGCCGATCCACCGGCCCACCCACCCGCCGACCTCGTCCCGTTCGTGGCACCCGTCGTCGACGCGATCGGCGAGCCCGACTGGTATCTGACCGAGGATGCGCTGGGCTTCGCCGAGCCGCACATCCCGCTCGCGTTCAGCCGGTGGCGTGCGGAGTGGGAACGGACCTGGACGCTCGATCCGCTGTCCAGCCTCGAGGGGCTCTACGCCACGTCGGTCGACCTCGACGTCCCGTTGCTGCAACTCGACATCCCCTCCGGCAGGTGCCTGATCGGGCCGTCCGACCAGCGCGATCTGCCGCGCAGCATGGAGGCGGTGCGCGAGGCGGTGCGCGAGCGTGGTCACCACGGGTACGGCTTCGTCGACGCCACGCCCGATCGGGAGGCGGTCGGTCTCGCTCGAACGTGGTCGGGTGCGCTGGGTCCCGAGCTGCTGGCCGCCGACCGCTCGCTGCGCCTGACGATGGTCCCCTCGACGGGCCTGTCCGCAACCCGGCTGATCGGCACGGAGCACACCGTCGAGGGCGTCGAGGAGTACGAATTGACCGCAGACGAAGCGACGCTTCGTGGGCGGACCGAGACGCTGCGCCTCGACGTCGAGTCCGCCCGAGTGCTCGGGTGGTTGATCCCCGGTGCGGCACGCTGGCGCGTGCGGAGGATCCCCGAGGTCGTCGTGTGGGCGCGGACGTTCGACGGTCTCGCCGAGTGCAGCGCCTATGCGAGCGCGCTCGGTCTCGACATCCTGGTGACCACGCGTCGGGCGCTCGGGCACGCCGCCGACACGACTTGAGTCAAGAACCCGTCAAGAAGGCTTGCATGAGCCGGGAACCCACGGACGGTCGTGTGGGTGACGATGGAACGACGCAGACACCACCGAGCCGTGACCGCCCTCCTCGACGCCGCGTCGAGGCTTGTCGAAGGCCCCTGGTCCGAGCACCCGCTCACCCCGGGCGACGACGGGCTGGACGAGACGCTCGTGCTCGCCGGTGAGATCGTGCGGCGCCAGGCGAGCCTGGCGGGCGTGTACGCACTCAGTGCGGACGAGCGACGGGCGATCGCGCTCGGCTCGGTCGCCCGCGCCGGCTTGTTCGAGGTGTCGCCGGCATCGGCCATCGGCGCCGTCGGCTTGATCGTCGAGGCGCTCGTGACCGGGGACGAGCTGGCGATCGCCGTTGCCGTCGATCGGGTCCGGGCCGGCTTCTCGTCCGACGAGCTGCAGACCGCCGTGGTCGCGCTGATCGCCGGTTGGAGCATCGAGCTGACCCGCCTGCTCGGCGTTCCGATCGATGAGCTCCATGCCGCACTCGCCGATTCGATCCACCCCCGACCGGTGTCCCGCAGCGGCGTGTGCCGGACGGCCGGCGCCGTCCGCTGCCGGATCCCGGTGAGCCGATGTCAGCGGCGGCCGGTGGCCACCGACCGGCGCGACACCGTCCGCCGTCGCCGCCATGGGAGCCCCACGCGCGCTGTCACCTCCATGGTGCTCGCGGAGCTCCCTCGTCGCTCGGCCGGGGAATGACGGCGCCGGCGGGGTCGCGCCGTGGGCCGACGACACGACCCGATCGGTGAGCGGCCGACGGCCGGGGCCGTCGTCGCTGCGACCGCAATGATGGCGGGGCCGACCGCTCGCCGACCGACGCGTCGCCCGACGCGTCACCCGCCATGCCGTCTCGCCCAGGGACGACGCTGCCCGCCGTCGGTGCGAGACGAGGCGCAGGGCTTGCACCGCATCCGGCGTCGGTGACGTCGACGATCGGTCGCACCGGTGGCTGACGCCGACGGCCGACGCCACTCGCTCGCGCCCGACCCGTGCGACTCAGACCTGTGCGGGACGGAACTCCCAGTGCCACGGTTCACGGGGCACGGCCTCGACCCATCCGAAGCGCGGGCCGTTCGTCTTCAGCCACTCGAGCAGCGCCGGGTCGCGGACGTCGGCATCGACTGCGAGCCCCCAGCCGTGGTTCGACGTCCCCGGTCGGGCCGCCAGCCCGCCCTCGGCGTAGAGGCCCTTCCGCTCGGCCAGATCGACCTGCTGGGGGTAGGACCGGTAGGAGTCCGTGATCGTGAGCTCGAAGCCATCGGCGGCGGCAGCTCGCACGACCGCGTCCCAGGCTGCGGCGGCGGGTGCCGTAAGCCGATGGTTGGGCTGCGCCGCGAGCGGCGAGAGCGCATCCTTGGGAATCCGGCCGTTGCCGAATGCTGCGAGGTCCTCGGGTACCGGCATCGGTCCGTAGCCGCCGATCTGGCGGGGGCCGGCAACACCGGCGCGACCCGCCACCGCTGCGAGGATCGTGTCGATCGACAGTCCGCCCGAGGCCTGCAGCGAACCGGTCGCCGACGATGTCGCGACCGACTCGCGCAGCGGGAGCATGGACGTCTCGCGGAACGCGACGGGTGCGGTGCCCTCGGCGTGCTGCTGCACCCTCGGCGCCGCAGGTCGGGTCGCGGCGACCGCCCGCTCGTAGTGCTCGCCGAACGGATCGAACTCGGCCGTGTCCAGCGCGACCTGCTGGTCGACCCGCTCGGGGGTGAAGCGCGACTCGATCGAGTCGATGCGCGCTCGGATCGAGGAGAGCGAGGAGATCGAGCTCATCGCGAGGATCGTCCGGCGTCGGCCCGACCTGTCAGGTGGCTGACGCAGCGTCCGAGGATGCGTGGAAGATCGGCGGTCATCACCGGGGATTCGCTCGGGCGGCGTCCGCCGGCATGACCCTCAGGCGGAGACGGTGCTCGTCGAGCCGCGGTCGCACGGTCCGTTGAGCTTCCTGAGCACGAGTGGGTGCTGGAGCTTGGCCAGCGCCTTGGCCTCGATCTGGCGCACGGCCTCCCGCGACAGTGCGAGGCTCTCACCGATGTCGGCGAGCTTCTCGATCGGCTCGCCATCGAGCCCGAAGCGCCGGACGATCACGTAGAGCTCGCGAGCATCGAGGGCGCGCAGGCCGACCGTCTTCAGTGCGGTCAGTGTCTGCTTGGAGATGACCTGGGAGTCAGCGGCCGGCTCGCCGGACTCGATCGTCTCGGCGAGCGGCGTGTCGTTGTCGTCGCCGATGCTCTGGTTGATCGAGTCGACCCGCGGCGGCGCCAGGACGCGGCGGACCTGTGCGACGGTGACGCCGGCGGCGGCGGCCACCTCGGCATCGGACGGCGTGTAGGCCTCGTCGACGCCCTGCAGGTGGCGGTAGGCCCGGAGGATCGCCGGCCGCTTCTCGAAGTCGCCGATGTTGAGATTGGGGTGGTCGACGTCTCGCACCGCTCGCAGCACCTCGCGCTGGATCGGCTTGAACGCCCATTGACCGAACGCGCCGGAGTCGGGGTCGTAGCTGTCGACCGCCCGCATGAGGCCGAGCACGCCGGCCGCCTCGTACTCCTCGCGGTCCTCCGCGGAGGCCATCCCCTTGAAGCGTCGCGTGTACGAGCGGACGAGGCCGATGTTGTACGTGACGATGTGGGCGTTCAGGTCGTCCAGCGCGCGCCGGAGCCGACGGACCCGACGTCGCGTGGCCGCGCTCGGCTCACCGTCCCCCTCGTCGCATCGTCGGAGCTCGGCCATCAGCTCGGTGCGTCGCTCGAAGAGCGCCGTGTTGCCGTCCCGGTACGAGTCTGCGTGTTGTTGCGGGAGAACCGTCATGGCCTGATGCCTCCTTCGATCTGCGGCGTGGATTCCTCGGCGGCTGTGGTCGCGTCAGACGAGGTTCGTATCGGGGGCCCGGCGCATCACCTGTAGTTCAACTTCGGTCAACTTCGTCAAAGAATCACGAAACGTGCGTTATCACGTTGACATGTCTCGCTCGACGTTCACGACACTTCACGGATTGATGTGTTTCGATCGATTCTAATTAATTCTTGGTGCCGATCTCGTGATCTCTCAATAATTGCGACCGACGATACACAACTCGGTGACACGCCAGATCTGACGGCGTCGGACCTCGAGACCCCGATGCCGCGCGATCGAGCGGTGGCGGCCGGCAACTGCTGCTCGACGGGCGGGATGCGAGGGGCAACCGCAGACGCCGGGGCCGCCCGTTCCCGGGGCCGCTCGCAGCGGCGCCGTGATCAGCCGGTGAGCGGCGCTCGATCGCGCGCCGCGGCGCGATGCGCTGCAGGCGTTGCCGCCTGCGTCCGGAAATTCTTGTCACCCTCCTTGCACGCGGCGGGTGGTCCCGAACGGTCTCTTCCGCCCCTCGGGGTGAGGTCCAACGGATTGGGCCTGTCCAAGCAACGAATCACCCTTACACGGAGGTAAGGACATGCGTATCAACCAGAACACGATGGCGATCAACGCCTACCGCAACCTGTCGACCAACAACGTGATGCTCGGCAAGTCGCTCGAGAAGCTCTCGTCAGGCTTCCGGATCAATCGCGCCGCCGACGATGCGTCCGGCCTCGTCATCAGCCAGAACCTGCGCGCTCAGATCGGTGGTCTGCGTCAGGCGACCCGCAACGCACAGGACGGCATCTCGGTCGTCCAGACCGCTGAGGGTGCCCTCAACGAGGTGCACAACATCCTCGGCCGCATGCGGGACCTGTCGGTCCAGGCCGCGAACACCGGCACCAACGGTTCGACGGCCCTCGACGCAGCCCAGGCGGAGATCACGGCCCTGCAGGACGAGCTCACCCGCATCGCCGGCAAGACGGAGTTCGCCGGGACGAAGCTCTTCGACGGTGGCTACGGCAAGACCGCCGGGTCGCTGACGGGCTTCGATGCCGATGGCACGATCACCCTGTCGAGTGGTTCGCTCACGGTGGACGGCGAGACCGTCACGGTTGCCGATGGCAGCTACACCGGTGCGGAGTACGCCGCAACCGTCGAGTCGGCGGTCAAGGCTGCGCTCGTCGGGGCCGGCAAGCAGGCCGAAGCCGATTCCTTCAGCGTCTCCTACGAGTCGGTCGGCGCCGGCGTCGCGGTGACCTTCGAGAACTCGGGCTCCTCGGCGCTCGCAGTCGTCAGCGGTGGCGGTCACGCCGTCGCCAGCGGCTCGGTCGCTGCGGCGACGGGTACGGGCGGCCAGTTCCAGGTCGGCGCCAACGCCGGCGACACGGTCGAGGTCGCGATCAGCGCGATGGACACCACCACGCTCGGCGTGGACGCCATCGACGTCACCACCGATGCCTCGGGTGCGATCACCGCCGTCGACAACGCGATCGACTTCGTCTCCGCTCAGCGTGGCGAGCTCGGTGCGTTGCAGAACCGCTTCGAGTCGATGATCGCCAACCTGCAGGTGACGACCGAGAACCTGGTCGCCTCGGAGAGCCGGATCCGTGACACGGACATGGCCGTCGAGATGACCAACTTCACCAAGGGCCAGATCCTGTCCCAGGCGAGCACCGCCATGCTGGCCCAGGCCAACGCAGTGCCGCAGTCGGTGCTGTCACTGCTGCGGTGAGATCACTCCCCAGATGACGTGATCGGGGGCCCGGCCGAGCGGCTGGGCCCCCGGACACGTTCCGGAGAGCAGCGCAGGAACGACACCGAGAGAGGACGGAGCAGTCATGGAGATCGCCGGCATCGACGCCGACTTCATCGTCAGCCAGTTGATGCAGATCGAGCAGCGCCCGCTCGTCGCGCTCGAAGCGCGTCGAGACGATGCCAGGGTTGCCGCCGACGCGATCGCCAAGATCCGGACGTCGTTCGATGCCGTGCGCATCGCCGCCGGCAAGCTCGCCGAGGTCGCCAGCTTCGCCACCCACCAGACGAGCGTCTCGCTGCCCGACGTGGTGTCGGCCAGTGCCGGCGCCACCGCCATCCCGTCCTCGCTGACCTTCACCGTCGGCCAGCTCGCACAGGCCCACGGGCTTCGATCCGTCGGCACCGTCGTGTCGGACTCCGTCGCGATCACCGCCGAGGACGTCCTCGTGCTCGGTTCCGATCTCGCCTCGCTCGGGATCTCCGGCATCGCCGGCGTGGCCGGCGTCGGTGCCGGCGAGGTCTCGATCTCCGTCACCCAGGGGTCGGCAGCTGCCGCTTCCACCGGCACGTCCTCGCTCGCCGCGTCGACCACGATCACGAGCAGCAACCGCGCGCTCGACGTCACGGTCAACGGGGTGGCGCGCACCATCGACATCGCCCTCGGCACGTACGACGAGGCTGGCCTCGTCTCGGCCGTGCAGGACGCCCTCGACGCGTCCGGCGGTGGGATCACCGCCTCGCTCGGCGGTTCGGCCGAGCTCGTCCTGTCGACGACCCGGGAGGGTTCGGACGCGAACGTCCAGGTCACGGGCGGCGACGCCCGAACCACACTCGGGCTCGCGGTCGACGTCGCCGCCAACACCGGTGTCGACGCGATCGTCGACGTCGACGGGACGACCACGACCCTGACCTCGATCGACCCCGGTCAGGCGGTCACGGTCGCCGCTGCCGCCGGCAGCCTCGACCTCACGGTCACCGACGGGCTCCGCACGGGAAGCCGCGACGTCAGCATCGTCGACACCGGGGACGGCAGCATGCGCGACGTCGTCGCCGCGATCAACGACTCGGACGCGAACGTCAGCGCGGCCGCCGTCCGCGTCGACGACCACGCGTGGCGACTCCAGCTGACCGCTCGCTCGACGGGCGAGGACGGCGAGATCGTGCTCCCGGCCGGCGTGTTCGACGGCATCGGCGGGATGATCGAGTCGTCTGCGGCCCGCAACGCCGTGATCACCATCGGTGAAGGCCCCGGTGCGTACCAGGTCGAATCGGCGGGCAACACGTTCACCGACGTGATGAGCGGCGTCACGCTGACGGTGACCGCGACGTCGCCGGATCCGGTGACGGTCGGCGTCACCCGTGACGACGATGCGATCGCCGATCGGATCTCGAACCTGGTCTCCGCCGTCAACGCTTCGCTCGGGGAGATCAAGGTCCAGACGCGCTACGACGTCGCCACGGGGTCGAGCGGCGCGCTCGTCGGCAACTCGACCGTTCGACGACTGACCGATGAGCTGCGCACGGCGCTCGGCGCACAGGTCGACGGGCTCGCGACGTCGCTGCCGTCCAGCGTGGGCATCCGGCTCGAGCGTGACGGGTCGTTCAGCTTCGACCGCGCTGCCTTCACGGCGGCGATCGAGGACGACCCCGACGCGGTCGCCCGTTTGTTCGGGCGCGGCGGCACCACCACCGGCGACGCGGTGTTCGCCGGCGCCGGTGCGATGACGACGAGCGGCTCCTACGCCGTCGACGTGACGACCGCCGCGACGCGCGCCACCTCGGCGCTGCTGTTCGACGGCGGCGTCGTGACCAACACGACGGTCGGCATCCGGGTCGGCGACACGACGGTGTCGGTCGACGTGATGGCGGGCCAGAGCGCCGGCTCGGTCGCCGATCAGCTCAACGCCGCGCTCGCCGACGCCGGACTGGAGCTGGTCGCCGAGACCGACGGCACCGGGCTCCGGGTGCGCGCGTCGGCGTGGGGGACCTCGGGCGACTTCGAGCTCAATCTCGACGTGGGCGGGACCGGCACCTGGGATCCGCTCGCCGGCACCGATGTCGAGGGCACGATCGCCGGCGTCGCCGCAACGGGTATCGGACGGCGACTGACGCTCAGCACGATCGCCGAGTCGCCGGCCGCCGGCCTGGCGGTCGACGTCGTGGACGGCGTCGTCGGAGCGATCGGCGACGTCGAGTACCGGGCGGGCATCGCGGCGCGAGTCGAGGAGGTCATGACGCGTACGATCGACTCGGACACGGGTGCGCTCGAGACGGCCAAGGATGCCGAGGACCGCCGGGTCGAGTCGTTCAACGAGCAGATCGAGCGCCTCGAGGACCGGCTGCTCGTCAGGGAGACCAACCTGCGTCGCCAGTGGTCGAACCTGCAGACGCTCCTGAGCGGACTCCAGACCCAGGGGGACTGGCTCTCCGGACAGCTGGCGACGTTGCCGAGCAGCTACGGAGCGACGAGCTGACCACGCCGCGACCTGGTGGCGGGACCCGGCAACCGCCGAACGATCGCAGGCAGGCCCACGAGTGCGAGGACGATCATCCACATGTACACAGCCGACACACTTCGCAAGCGCTTCGCGAGCGATCACCTCGAGACCGCCTCGGGAGCCCGAATCGTCGTGCTGTGCTTCGACCGTCTCGATCGTGACCTCGTCGCCGCCGGCGACGCGATCCAGCGCGCCGACCACTACGAAGCCAACGCTGCGCTCGGGCACGCCCAGGACATCATCACCGAGCTCGCGACCATGCTCGACCTCGAGTCCTGGGAGCACGCCCCGTCGCTGCTGAGCGTCTACGACTACCTCCTCAGGCTGCTCCCGGTCGCGAACGCCACGAAGAGCGAGGCGCTGGTGAGCGAAGCGGCACACCTCGTCGGCGAGCTCGGGGAGGCGTTCCGGGTGGCGGCGAGCGAGCAGCCACTGGCCGCGCACGCACCGCGTGACACCCCTCCCGGCCCGGATCCCCAGCCGGCCGGCCGATTCTCGTTCCAGGCCTGATCATGCGAGGCGAGACCGAGATCCGCGACGCGGCGGCCGGGGACGACGCCGTCGGTGTGTGGGCCGACCTGCTCGACGACGTGGAGGTGACGCTGGACCTGCAGGCGCGATACCTCGATGCCGTCGGTGCCGGCCCTGGCGCCCTCGGTGTGCCGGCACCGTTCAGGATCCCCACCGACGCGCCTGCGCCACCGCCGTCGGTCGCGCCACGTATCCGCCGTCTGCTCGAACGCAACGACGCGCTCGTCACGCAGGCGCGCGAGCTGGCGGACTCGTCGAAGCCGATCGCCCGGCCCGTCGTCCCGCGACCGCAGCGGTCGTCGACGGGGTCGAAGATGATCGACCTGCGAGCGTGACCGTGCCGACCCTGCCCGGCCAGCTCACGGATCCACCGATCGTCCTGCTCGTGATCGGGCTCGTCGTGCTCCTCGCATCGATGGCCCTCATGAGCGTGTCCCTCCCGGTGATCCGCTGGCGATGGCTTCGGCGTCGCCGCGTCTCCCGATCGGCGGTTCCGCGTCGGCGGATCGTGACCGGGCGCCCCGCGGCGCTGCGATCCCACGCGGATGCTGGTCGACAGACGACGCGACCGTCGGACGATCCGCAACCGATGATCGACGTCCATCGCGCCGAAGAGCTGATCGTGCACTACCTCGACACCGATCCCTCGACCCTCGCCCAGGTCATCTCGGCGTGGCTCGACGCCGACGCGCAGCGCACCGAGAGGATCAGGCGATGACGCTGGTCCAGAACGATCGCCGCGAGCTGGTCGTACCGTTCGAGGCGCCGTTGCTCGCGCCGACATCGGTCGAGCGGCGCCCGGCCCGGCCGGCTCGGCCCCGCGACATCGGCTACGACGACGGGTACGACGAGGGTCTGCGAGCCGCGGAGGCCGAGATGTCGGCGGTTCTGGACCAGCATCGACGAGCGACGGACCGCCTCGTCCGCGCCGCGATCGCACTGGAGGACGCCGCGCGTGACTTGGCCAGGCGCGACGCGCTCTCGCTGGCGGAGATCGAGGACGACGTCGTCGCACTCGCAGTCGCGCTCGCGACCGAGGTGGTCGGTCGCGAGCTCTCGGTGACGGACGAGCCCGTCGTCGACGCGATGGCGCGTGCCAGCCGCCTCGTGCCCGATCGCGGCGTTGCGCGCGTCCGGGTGAACGCCGACGACGTCGCCGCGGCGCAGTCGGTCATCGAGGACGAGACGACGCCGTTCTCCGACGAGGTCGAGATCGTCGGCGACCCGGCCGTCGAACCGGGTGACTGCGTCGTCGAGATCGGCGAATGCCGGATCGACGCCGGTGTCGGCGCCGCCCTCGAGCGAATCGCCGCCGTGCTGCGCTGAGCGCGCCGTCCGCGCCGGCCGCGTCACCTCCCAATCGGTCCCGGACACCTCCTTGCGCCCCCTGCGGATCACGAACAGTTCGGCCCGTGACGATCAGTCCGATCTCAGATCTCGCCAGCTCGGCCCTGCGGGCCGCACTGGACGGCTTGGACCGGCGGCAGCAGGCGATCGCCGCGAACATCGCCAACCTCGAGACCCCTGGCTACCTCGCCGAGGAGGTCCGCTTCGAGGACAGCCTGCGGGCTGCGATCGCGGCAGGCGACCCGGCGCAATCCAGTGTGACGGTCGATCGCTCGCTGGCGCCGACGCGGCTGAACGGCAGCAACGTGAACATCGACATGGAGGTCCTCGCAGCGAGCGAGAACGTCCTTCGACAGCGGCTGGCGATCCAGGGACTCAACGCCAAGTACCAGCTACTCCGCACGGCGATCACGGGACGCTGAGGAACGAGGAGGAACAGCAGTGTCAGCAGTCTTCGCGACGCTCGGTGTCGCCAGATCCGGGATGGGCGCCTACAAGCTGTGGCTCGACGCCGTGGCCGACAACGTCGCCAACATCGACAACGTGACCTCGACCGATCAGGAGGCCTTCAAGGAGCGCTTCGTGCTGGTCACGCCGGCCCGGGATGCGTCGGGCGATGGCGCCGGTGTGCGCGTGGCGGGCTCTGCGTTCGGTGACCCGAACGGTCGTGTCATGTACGAACCGAACCACCCGTTGGCCGACGACAACGGCATGGTGCGCCGACCCGACATCGATCTCGCCGACCAGATGGTCTACATGCAGCTCGCCCAGCGCGGCTACCAAGCCAACATCAACGCCTTCGAGCGGGCCCGTGAGGCCTACGAGGCCGCGATCTCGATCGGACAGTGACGTGACCATTCCCCCGATCTCACCCGTTGCGCCCACACCCCTCCCGCAGGTCAACGCGCCCGCTGCCGCGTCGTCGAGCGATCGTTCGTTCGGCGAGATGATCGGCGAGGCGCTCGACTCGGTGTCGAGCGCCCATTCCGCCGCCGACGACCTCGCCGTCCAGGCGGCGACCGGCGACCTGACGGCGGTGCACGACTACACGATCGCCGCCACCGAGGCCCAGCTGCTCACCCAACTCACCGTCGAGGTGCGCAACCGGGCCGTCGAGGCGTTCAACGACATCATGCGAATGCAGGTCTGATCCATGGCAGCTCCCGATTCACCCAACCGCTACTCGTCGGCCCTGGACCGGCTGACGCCGGTACAGAAGGTCGCGCTCGGCGCGGCCGGACTGACCGCCATTGCCGGCGCGTTCGTGTTCACCCAGGCCGACGGGTCGACGCCGATGGCGCCGGTCTACACCGATCTCGAGGCTCGTGACGCAGCGACGGTCACCGACGAGCTGATGTCACGCGGCGTGGACTACGAGCTCGCCGACGGCGGTCGCACGGTGCTCGTCCCCCGCGACGACGTCTACGACCTCCGGGTGGCGCTGTCGGCCGATGGTCTGCCCGGATCGAGCGAGGGTTATGCCCTGCTCGACGAGCAAGGCATCACCACCTCCGAGTTCCGTCAACGCATCGACTACCAGCGGGCGCTCGAGGGCGAGCTCGCTCGCACCCTGCGGGCGATCGACGGGATCGAGGCCGTCACGGTCCACCTCGCCCTGCCGGAGGAGTCGGTGTTCGTCGACGAGCCGACACAGCCGACCGCGTCCGTGCTCGTGACGAGCGAGGGTTCGGCACCGATCACCTCGGACCAGGTCGGCGCGATGGTCCAGCTCGTCGCCTCCTCGGTGAAGGGGATGGCGCCGGAGGACGTCACCGTCGCCGACGCTTCGGGGAGGGTGTTGGCTGCAGGTGGCGAGGGGAGCCCGGGCCTGGCGGCCGGCGGGCAAGGGTCCGACGCGACGACCAACTTCGAACACGAGCTCGCAGCGAGCCTGCGAGCGATGCTGGGCCGGGTCACCGGCGTCGACAAGGTGGCCGTCACCGTGCAGGCCGACCTCGACCTCACCGAACGGGCGTCGACGACCGAACGATTCGACAGCTCGGATGCCGACGCCGGCGTCGTGGTGACGGAGCGCACCGCGGAGGAGGCCTATTCCGGCACCGAGGCGGACGCCGAGACCGGCGTCCTCGGTCCCGACGGCGCCCAGGTGAGCGAGTCCGTTCCGGGGTCGGCCAGCAGCTACTCGAAGTCGGACGCCGAGCGAACGTACGCCGTCAACCGGACGGTCGAGTCGACGACGATCGCCCCGGGGACCGTCCAACGTCTCAGCGTGGCCGTGCTCGTCGATGACGACGCGGTCACCGAGGAGCAGCGCACGATGATCGCCGAGCTCGTCGCCACGGCCGCCGGGATCGATGCCAGCCGAGGCGACGAGGTGACCGTCACGCGTCTCGAGTTCGACACGTCCCTCGAGGAGCAGGCCGTCGAGGCGGCTGCGGTCGATGCCGCGGCCCAGGCGACCGATGCACGGAACTCGCTGATCCGGACGATCGCGATCGGCGCGATCGCGCTCGTCGCGATCGCGCTGGGCTACCGGAGCGCTCGACGCGCCCGGCGCGAGATCTCGACACCGATCGACATCGACGCGCTGCGCACGGCGCCCGTCCGGGATTCGGAGGCTGCTGCGGCGGCATCGGCGACCGAGACCGACGCCGACGAGCGGAGCGACCCGTCGGTCGAGGCGCTCGACGAGCTGAGTGCCCTCGCTGACCGCCGCCCCGAGGACGTCGCGCAGATCCTGGAGAGCTGGCTCGCTGACGAGACGGTGGCGCCGTCATGACCGGCACGATGGCAGTGATGGACGACGCGACATCGGCGGGCGCCGTCGGCCCCGAGGATCTGGCGAACCTCTCCGGAGCTCAGAAGGCGGCGATCGTCCTCCTCAAGCTCGGCCGGGACCGGTCGGCGAAGATCCTGCGGCTCCTCGGCGAGGGCGATCTCGCCCGCATCACCGCCGAGATCATGCAGGCCGAGGCGGTCAGTCGCGAGGAAGCGGACGCGTCCGTGATCGAGTTCGCGACGATGGCAAAGGCCAACGACCACCTCGCCGCAGGTGGCATCGCCCGCGCCCGTGAGCTGCTGGAGACGTCGCTGGGCGTCGAGCAGGCCACGGAGATCCTCGACAACCTCCGGGCGTCGATGGGGCACTCTCCGTTCGACTTCCTGCTGCGGTCGGAGACGCGCCAGGTCGTCAACGTGCTCGGCGGTGAGCACCCCCAGACCGTCGCGCTCGTCCTCGCCCACCTGACACCCGAGTACGCGTCGGAGGTGCTGAGTGGCTTGGCGCCGGACATGCAGCGCGAGGTCTCGATTCGGATCGCACAGCTCGAGCAGTCGTCGCCCGAGGTCATCGCGCAGCTGGAACGGATGCTGCAGCGACGCCTCGGGGCGAACATGAACCGCGCCACCGTCGATCGCACCGACGGCGTCCAGATGCTGATCGACATCCTCAACCGGTCGGACCGCGCGACGGAGCGGTCGATCTTCGAAGGGCTCGAGGAGCACGCGGCCGAGTTGGCCGACCACGTGCGGGCGCGCATGTTCGTGTTCGAGGACATCGCCACGCTCGAGGATCGTGCGATCCAGCTGATCCTCCGCGAGATCGAGTCGCGGGAGCTCGCGATGGCGCTGAAGGGCGTGCGCGACGACGTCAAGGACAAGATCAAGGGCAACATGTCGTCGCGCGCGGCCCAGAACATCGACGAGGAGATCAGCCTGCTCGGACCGGTGCGGATGTCCGACGTCGAAGCCGCACAGGGGGCCGTGGTCGCGGCCATCCGGGCCCTCGAGGAGACCGGTCAGATCGTCGTCTCCCGCGGCACCGACGAGTTCGTCGAGTGATGCCGAACGGGCTCCGCAGGGCCCGCCGAGTCGGATCCGACGCCGGCTGCCGTGCTCACGACCTCCGCTCCGCCTCGTCGCGCGCCCACCGTGACCCATCCGCAGCTCCCGACGACCTGCTGGCGCATCCTTCGATTCGCAGGACGGTTGCGCCCAGGCCCACGGACGGAGCCGAGCGAGCCAGGGACGGGCTCACCGACCCTCAGGCACCGACGCTTCGATGAACACGTTCACCACCCTGCACACGCCCACGCCCGACCACGGCGCGCCACGGCGAGCACCGCTCGGCCAATTCCGTCACGAGCGGATGCGGGCCCACCTCGATCGGGCCCGTGCAGTCGCCGGCCCGCAGCGCTCCGGCTCGGTCCGTCGCATCGTCGGGCTCAGCTTCGACGTCGCGGGTCTCGACGTCCCGATCGGTGCCAGCGTCGAGGTGATCGGAGGGCTGACCGGTGAGGTCGTCGCGTGCGGCGAGCGGGAAGTCACCTGCATGCCCTACGGCGATCTGCGCGGGCTCCGTGTCGGTGCCCGTGTGATCTCGACCGGTCGCCCGCCGACGGTGAGCGTCGGTCCGGAGCTGCTCGGCCGCATCGTCGACGCCTTCGGCGAACCGCTCGACGACGGCCCCCCGCTGATCGGTCTGGAGCCGGTGACGCTCGACGGTGCGCCACCGCACCCCCTCCGGAGGGCGCGGGTGGACGAGCCGCTGTCGCTCGGCGTCCGGGCATGGGACACCCTCGTCCCGATGGGACGCGGTCAGCGGGTGGGTGTGTTCGCCGGCTCCGGGGTCGGCAAGTCGACCCTGATGGGGATGGTCGCCCGCGGCTCGGCGGCCGACGTCAACGTGGTCGCGTTGATCGGTGAGCGCGGGCGCGAGGTTCGCGAGTTCGTCGAAGCCGAGCTCGGCGAGGCCGGGCTCGCTCGTTCGGTCGTCGTGGTGGCGACGTCGGACTCACCGGCGCTCATTCGCCTGCGTGCCGCAATGTCGGCGACCCGCATCGCCGAGTGGTTCCGCGACCGAGGCGACGACGTCGTCCTGATGATGGATTCGCTGACCCGCTACTGCATGGCCCAGCGCGAGATCGGGCTGTCCGCCGGCGAACCACCGACCTCGCGGGGGTATCCGCCGAGCGTCTTCACGCTGCTGCCGAAGCTGCTCGAGCGCGCCGGCACGGCCGAGCGCGGCTCGATCACGGGCATCTACACGGTGCTCGTCGACGGCGACGACCACAACGAGCCGATCGCCGACGCGGCACGCTCCATCCTGGACGGCCATGTCGTGCTGTCGCGTGCGCTGGCGCACGCGAACCACTATCCCGCGATCGACGTCCTCGCGTCGGTCAGCCGCGTTGCGGGGGCGGTCACGACCGCCGACGAGCAGCGCATCGCCGCCGAGCTGCGGCGACTGCTCGCAGCGCACGCCGAGTCCCGCGACCTCATCGAGATCGGCGCTTACGTGGCGGGCACCAACGCCGTGGTCGATCGAGCCGTCGACCTCAAGGAGGCGATCGACGGCTTCCTGCGCCAGCCGATCGACGACGGGACGCCGGCCTCGGACGCCTTCGGCCGGCTCGGGGCACTGCTGGGAGCCACACCATGAATCGCGCGCCGTCGAGTCGCCGCAGGGTCGCGACCGTCGTCCGCGTCCGGCGCCTCCAGGAGCGGCTGGCGACGGCCGAGGTCGCTCGCCGCCAGGTCGACCGCATCGACGCCGAAGGGCGCGAGGCGGCCACGTGGCGCCTGGTCGAGACACGTGCCGAGCCCGCCGGCGCGACCGCTGCGGAGTTCCGGGCCGGTCGTTCCGTGCTCGCCGACGGCGTCGCCGCTGCCCGCCGGGCAGGCGAGGCGGCCGACCGCGCGCGCGAGGACGTCCGCGAGGCGCTGAGCTCGTGGGAGGTCGCAGCGCGGCGGCGCGACGGCATCGAGCGGCTCGACGAACGACTGCTCGAAGCCGACCGGCGAGAGCGCGAACGACAGGCGACGATCGAGCTCGACGACTTCGTCGTGACGCGGTGGGACGAGGCGAGGACATGACGATGTCCGCCATCGCCCCCGTCCTGGCGAGGATCGCGAGCATCGAGTCGATGATCGGTGTCGGGCGACGCCCGGCGATCGCCGCCTCGTCGCACACCGGCGCCCCGGCCGCCTCGTTCGCCGAAACGTTGGCCGATGTCGAGGCGCACTCGACGGACGACGTCGACGGCGGGCGCGCTGCGCCGGGTGCCGACGCGGCCACCCACACCGCGGCGGCTGACGCGACCGACGCACGCCTCGCCGCAGACCACGCAGGGGGACATTCCCACGACCATGCGCACGACCACGCGCACGGCGAGGACGCGTACGTCGTCGTCGAGCGACAGGCGTACGCGCTGGCCGTGTCATCCCTCGGCGACCAGTTCGTCCCGGCTCCTGCCCCGGCCGGGGCCTCGACCGTGCAGGGCGCTGTGCCGCCCGGCACGCCGTTCGGGATCCACTTCGAGACGGCGGCGGCCCGGCACGGCGTCCCGGCCGATCTCCTCGCTGCGGTCGGCTGGGTCGAGTCGCGCTACCAGCCCGAGGTCGTCAGCCCTGCGGGTGCGATCGGCGTGATGCAGCTGATGCCCTTCGTCGCCGATGAGCTCGGCGTCGATCCCGCCGACCCGGTCGCGGCGATCGACGGCGGGGCGCGGCTGCTCGCCGCTCACCACGATCGATTCGGTTCCTGGGACCTCGCGCTCGCCGCCTACTTCTCGGGGGCCGGCGCAGTCTCTCGGGCCGGCAACAACATCCCCACCGCTCGGTCCGAGGAGTACGTCCGACGCGTCCACGAACGTCTGGAGCAAGCATGACCACGATGATCTCCCCGCCGGGTCCCTCCGCCGCCCAACTCGACGGGAGCGGCACCGACCTCCCAGGTGAGGACGCCACCGACGTGCCGTTCGGCGAGCTGCTCGGCGACCAACTCCGCAACCAACCCGGCAGCCACGCTCGCGACCGGCGAAGCACCCCGTCTGCTGCCTCGGGGTCGGCCGCCTCGGACGACACCGGTCGCGTGGCGGGCGCGACAGCGCGACACCGCGGCGCGGCCGAGTCCGAGTCCGTCGGCGATGCCCCGGGCACGACGCAGGGCGCACCGGGCGCACGCGACGATCGCTCGGTCGACATGTCGTCGCTCCACGACCCCGACGCTGCGAGCACGCCGCAGGTGGACACTGTCCCCGCCACCGTCCCGATCTCCGGGAGCAACGTCGCATCGGATGCGCGATCGGCGGGCGCCGACCCCTCGACGAGCAATGGCGATGCGTCGTCCCGGCCGCTGCCGCCCGCCGCGTCGAGCAACGACGGTGCAGCCCAGGCGGCAGGAATCACCGGACCGCACGCCGCAGCCGGACGCCAGCACACCACCGCGCCGAGCACGGTCGCGCCGCCGTCCGTCGTGCCCGAGTCTCGGAGTGAGGACCAGGCGCCGCCGCCGGCATCGACCGTCTCCGATCTCGCCGACGATGTGGCGCCCGCAACGACGCGCATGCCATCCGGGGCAAGCGACCCGACGCCCACCGCCACCACGGGCGCTGCGACGCCCGAGGCGCTCGCACGGGCGGCGAGTGCAGTGCCGCCCGCCACGAGCCGGATACGAGACGCACGCGCCGCCCTGCACCCGGCGTCGCCCGCCCCGACGACCGTCGACGCAGCGACCGGCGAGCACGCGCCCGCCACAGGGTCGAGCGTCCTCGGGTCGCCACCGGCCGACGACACGTCGACTGTCGACCGTGCGCAGGTCGAGGGTGGCTCGTCGGTCGCCGGTCGTGGGGTGACGGGCACGGGCTCGTCGGCTGCTGGTCGTGCGCAGGTCGAGGGTGGCTCGTCGGTCGCCGGTCCCGGGGTGACGGGCACGGGCTCGTCGGCTGCTGGTCGTGCGCAGGTCGAGGGTGGCTCGTCGGTCGCCGGTCCCGGGGTGGGCGGGGCGGACTCGTCGGCCGACCCTGCCGATGGTCGAGCCCCTCTGGCACCGACGGCGAGCGAGCCGGAGGCCGGCGCCTCGCCGGCGATCGGGCAGCAACGGGCTCCTGCGTCCTCGACGGCTCAGTCGTCCGCCGGCCGACTTCCCGACGTCGATGGCACCCTCGTCGACGGAGCCGGAACGGCCCCCGACGAACCTGCTGCGAAGATCGCCGAGGCCGCGATCGACCCCGCAGCGGACGAATCGATCGACACACCATCCGGTGCCGAGCGTGCCGGCCCCGTCACGGTCATGGCGGATCGGCGCGCACCGAACCGGGGCGGCGCGATCGACCACGGTCAGATGGCGACATCGCTGCAGCACGCACGCGACCCCTCGATGCCGGGAGCCAGCGACCTGCTCACGCAGCTCGACGTCCGGCGGCTCGCAGCGACCCAGCACCGGCTCGGCCTCGACGTCGGCACGGATCAGCTGGGGACGATCCGGGTCGATGCCGTCGAGCGTTCGGGCAGCCTGCATCTCAGCCTCGGCGCGGAGCGCCACTCGACTCGCCAGCTGCTCGCCAGCGAGCTCGGCGACCTGCGCAGCGATCTCGGCACCGGCGACGGCGGTGTCCACGTCGACATCGACGACCGACAGCGGCAGGACCCCTCCCGCGAACCGGTGCTCGAGTCGCCGACCGGCGTGATCCGCCACCCGTCGGCAGCGGGCCCACAGCAACGCCCGCCACGCAGCCCCGACGGCCACCTCGACGTGCATCTCTGACGACGCGACACCAGCACGACGCGATCGACGACACGACCGCCACACAGGACGACACACGACGAACGACGAGGGAGACAGCAATGTCCGACACGAGCCCCATCGCCCCGGTCGGGGCGAGCCCCACGACGCCTGAGCCGCCCGGGCAGCCGGTCGAGAACCCGGGTGCACTGCTCGACCGCGACGCGTTCTTGAAGCTCCTGGTCGCCCAGCTGAAGTATCAGGACCCCACCAAGCCGGTCGACGCCTCACAGATGGTCGCGCAGTCGGCGCAGCTCACGATGGTCGACCGGCTCAACGAGATCGCCAGCACGCTGGATGCCACGGCGGCATCCAATCGCTGGTCGCTCGCCGGGGGCCTCGTCGGCAAAGACGTCACGTTCGAGGACGAGGACGGAACGCTGCGCATCGAACGGGTGACGTCGGTTCGCGTCGACGGTGACGACCTCGTGCTCAGCGCCGGTGCGTTCTCCGTCCCGCTCGCGGCCGTCGAGTCGGTCCACACCGCGGAGGTTCCGCCGACCACGTCCACGGCGACGGCCCCGTCTGCGACCCCGACCGCGCCGATCCCGACGGCGACCACGCCCACGACCGACATCGCACCCGCGGCCCAGACCGAACCGACGGCGAGCGACGACACCGCATCGGCGCCCGACACGACGTCGACGCCGTCGGACGACGCAACCGTCACGTCCGGCCCGGCTGCGCCGACCGGCACCGCCGACGCGACCGCAGCGTCGGACGGCACCGACGCCACATCGACGCCATCGACGCCGTCGGACGACGCAACCGTCACGTCCGGCCCGGCTGCGCCGACCGGCACCACCGACACGACCGCAGCGTCGGGCGGCACCGACACGACATCGGAGTCGACCGTGCAGGCGTGACGAATCGTTCCCGTCGCCGACCTGATGACCGGGTCGGCGACACCCGGCGACCTCACGGCGCAATCGCGAGTCCGCCGGACCGTTCAGAACACGCCCGAACGGAAACGGGCGGAACACCTCGCACCCCGAGGGCGGCATGGACGCCGGCAACCAACACTCAGGAGGAAACCAGCCGTGATCCGATCCATGTCCAGCGCCCTGTCGGGGCTGCGCAACCACCAAGTCATGCTCGACGTCGTCGGCAATGACATCGCCAACGTCTCCACCGTCGGCTTCAAGAGCTCCACGACCGTCTTCTCGGACGTCCTCACGCAGACGCTCAACGGCGCGAGTGTGCCGAGCGCCGTGACCGCCGGGACGAACCCGGCCCAGATCGGCCTGGGTTCGCGCCTCGCCGGCACGATCCAGTCGTTCACCCAGGGCGCCATCCAGCGGACCGGTCGCTCGACCGACCTCGCCATCCAGGGCGACGGCTTCTTCATCGTCGACGACGGCGGTCAGCCGCTGTACACGCGAGCCGGTGCGCTCGCGATCGACGCCGCCGGGACCCTGGCGACACCCGACGGGATGCTCGTCCAGGGGTGGATGGCGGACGCCTCCGGCGCGATCAACACCAACGCCTCCATCGGACCCGTCGAGATCAGCGTCGGCGACCTGCTCCCGCCGGTGCAGACCACCGACGTCGAGCTCGGCGGCAACCTGGCAGCCGACTCGCCGGTCGGCACGATCTCGAGCCTGACGGTGGCGGTCTACGACGACCAGGGCACCGCGGTGCCGCTCAACCTCGCCGTGACCAAGACCGCCGCCGACGAGTGGACCGTCACCGCGACCGCCGGCACGCCGCCCGCGGCGGTGGCCCTGACCGACAACGTCCTCACCTTCGACGGCTTCGGCGAGCTCACCGCGCCGGCCGATCGCAACATGAACATCGCAGCGGGTGCGCTGCCCGGGTTCGGTGGAGCCGTCACGATCGACCTCGGCGGGGCCACCCAGGCCGGTCGGATCACCCAGTACGCCGGATCGCCGACTGCCGGCGTGATCCGGCAGAACGGCAGCGCGGCAGGCGCGCTGCAGACGTTCACGATCGGCCAGGACGGCGTCGTCACCGGCAACTACTCGAACGGTCGGACGCGCCCGATCGGCCAGGTCGCCCTGGCGGTGTTCTCCAACCCCGGTGGCCTCGAGCGGGTCGCCGGAGCGTGGCGGGAGACCCCGAACTCCGGTCTCGCGCAGGTCGGTGGTGCCGGGGTCGGCGCCCGTGGGCTGCTGTCGGCCGGCACGCTCGAGATGTCGAACGTCGACCTCGCCGAGGAGTTCACCCGCCTGATCGTCGCCCAGCGCGGCTTCCAGGGCAACGCCCGGGTGATCACCACCGCCGACGAGGTCCTCCAAGAGGTCGTGAACCTCCGCCGCTGAGCCGAGGCTGACCCGTCCTGCCCCCGGAACCTCCCATGTCGACGGCGACATCGTCTGCAGCGAAGCGCTCGGCAGGCGGACGCGTCCGCGGGCCGGGCGAGGTGCGCCCGTTCGACTTCCGTCGGCCGTCGACGTTGCCGCGGGAGCACGTGCGGACGATCCAGATCGCGCAGGAGTCGATGGCGCGAGGCTTCACGACGGCGCTGGCGGCCTCGCTGCGGGCGGTCACCGAGGTCTCGATCCGCGACTTCGAGCAGTGCACGTACGACGAGTACGCGCGGACGATCGACAACCCGACGGCGTTGACGATGCTGTCGTTCCAGTCGCGACGCGCCTCGGCGATGCTCGAGATCCCGCTGCGGGTCGCATTCGGAGCCGTCGAGCTCCTCCTCGGGGGTCTCGGCGGCGACGAGCAGCCGGCCCGGCCGATGACCGAGCTCGAGCTCGGCCTGCTGCACGGGGTCGTCGACGAGCTGCTGCCGGAGATCAGGACGGCGCTCCAACCGATCATGGCCATCGAGCCGATGATCCTCGGCCAGGAGTCGAATCCCCAGTTCGCGCAACTGGCGGCGCCGAACGAGATGGTGATCGTGATGTCCTTCGAGATCCGGCTCGAGGCGGTCACCGATGTCGTCAGGCTGTGCGTGCCGTTCGGCCTCCTCCTGCCGCACCTCGATCACCTCACGCGTGGGCCGACCGACCCCTCGGCGTCGGCCGTCGCCGAGGAGCAGGCGCGGTTGCACGACGCGCTCGTGTCGGCACCGGTGGCGGTCGCAGCGACCTTCCGGCCCGCCGTCGCGAGCTCGCGTGAGATCGTGTCCCTGCAGGTCGGCGACGTGCTCATGTTGCCCCATCCCACGTCGGCGCCCCTGTCGCTCGAGGTCGACGGCGTCGCCGTCCACGAGGCAACGATCGGGAGGGTCAACCGTCAGACGGCCTTGCAGGTCGGCGCCCCTGCTGCACCCGGCCAGACCCGCCGACCGAGCCGGGTGCAGATCGTCAAGCGGGCCTGATCATCGCGCTCGTCGCCGCCGACGAGCGCGAGAGCGCCGGATCACCACGTCGAGGAGTACACGATCGGCGGCAACGGCGTCGGCTCCTCGTGGTCGTGAGGAGCGCTCCGCCATCCGTTGCGGCCCCTCAGCTTGGCGTGATAGAGGGCCGCGTCGGCGTCCTGGAGGAGCGAGGCGAGCCCGGCCTCGCCGTGCGGGGACTGCGTGCAGGCCACACCGATCGTGACCGTCTGCGGCCACTCGTGGCCGTCGATGCCGAGGGCCTCCCGGCGGAAGACCTCCACGATGCGGGAAGCGACGATCTCCGCCGCCTCGAGGTTCGTTCCCGGGAGCACCACCACGAACTCGTCGCCGCCGTAGCGGCCGACGAGATCCTCCGACCGCACCGCGTCCATCACGCGCTGCGCCGCCTGTTGGAGCACGCTGTCGCCACCGTGGTGGCCGAGGCAGTCGTTGACGGACTTGAAGTAGTCGAGATCGACGAAGAGCACCGACAGCGGTACGCCGAGCTCGGCAGCGAGCCGATGCTCGTCGGCGAGCGCCTCGTCGAGATGGCGCCGATTGAACAACCCGGTGACCGGATCGAGCCGGTGCGCGAGCTCGAGCTCGGCGGTCACGTTCGTGAGGTGCGCGAGATCGCGCTGGAGCTGGCTGACCGCCTCGCGTTGCTGCATCTGGCGAGCGACCATCACGTCGCCCGCCATCTCGGCGAGCAGCTCCAACGGTGGAACATCGGCGTGGAGGAGCGGGGCGAGGTCCGGCAGCGACTCGGCGACGCCGGTGAGCACGTCGGACATCATCTGGTCGTCGAGGTGGAGCGCGGTTTCGGCCATGATCCCGGCCCGAGACAGCGCCTTCACGTCGCCCCCGATCCATTCCGCGATCAGGCGGCCCGTGGCGACGATGCAGGCCAGCGCGTCGCCGGTCGTCGGCTCATCGGCGACGACGTGACTCTGCCGGACCGCCGCCACGATGTGGCTCGGCAGGCGCCAGGCCTCCAACAACTCGGCACCGATGGCTGCGTGGTCGGCGCCGAGGGTCGCGAACTCGGCGGCGACGATGTCCTCGTGCGTCGCCGTGCTGTCGAGCTCGGCATACGTCTCGGACTCGAGCCGGTCGATCACGAGGATCCCGATCTCCTGCACGAGCGCGGCGAGGAAGGCATCGGACGGTGTGACCAGCAGACACTGAGACGCGAGCACTTGGGCGGACACCGCAGCGTGGACGCTGCTCGTCCACTGCGACTGGAACGACAGGCCGTCGGCCCCGAATGCCGACTGGTCGCTGAACAGCGTGAGGCTGAGCGCCGCGGTAAGCACTGCATCGATACCGAGTTTCATGACGGCTTGCTGCAGCGTCTCGGTGCGCCGCCGTCGTGCGTACAGCGGCGAGTTGGCGAGACGGAGCAGGCGCGCCGACAGCACCGGGTCGGTCTTGAGCACCTCGAAGATGTCGTTGAGACCCACATTTGGGTCGTCGGCGATCTCGATCAAGCGGGCGGCCACCGCCGGCGGTGAGGGAAGGGAACGCGACGAGCGGATCCGTTCTCGGAGGGCCGGATCGATCGTCGTTGTCGTCTGCTCGCTGTCCATAGCTCGTTTGTCCAGTCAGTCCGTTGGCTGTACTGGTGACGGTCCGGTGCGCTGGGACTTCGTGCAAGGGGGTCGCCGGGCCCGCGGCCACGAGCGAGCTCTGGCGGCGACGCGGTCGCGGCCGTCGCGGTGGCGCGCCCCCGGTGGTTCGGGTGTCGGGCCTCAGCGACGCGAGTCGAGCTCTTTCGAGAGCCGGTCGATCGACGCGACGAAGCGTTCGAGGTAGACGGCGAACTCCTCGCGCTCGCCCTCCTCGAAGCTGTCGAGCAGCCGCTCGAGACCCGCCTGCTGCCGCCGGACGATCCGACTCATGAAACGGCGGCCGGCAGCTGTCGCTCGTGCGTGCACCACGCGCCGGTCGTGCGCGCCGGCGTCCCGTTCTGCCAGTCCGATCTGCTCGAGCCGACCGACCGCTCGGGTGGCCGTCGACGGGTCGACCCGCAGGGCCTCGGCGAAGTCGCTCATGCGCAAGCCGTCGGGAGCCGCCACCAGGATCTCGAGCGCGTCGAGCTGCGCCTGCTCGAGCTGTGGGCCGTCGGGGCCGAACAGGTGCGATCGCAGCGCAGCGCCGGCCGCACCGCGACGCAGCTCGCGCCAGGCGAGCGCGATCCGTCGGTTGGTGGAGTCGGCCACGTTCGTCAGTGTGGCGCGGTGACGGTCGCGTCGTCGACGCCGCGAAGGGCGCGCTCGCCGTCGATCTGGCCGAGGAACCATCGGTAGGTGCTCTCGAGCCCGTCGCGGAGGGCGATGTCCGGCTCCCACCCGAGCTCTCGGAGGCGGGTGACGTCGAGGAGCTTGCGCGGCGTGCCGTCGGGCTTGGAAGCGTCCCAGACGAGGTGGGCGCCGGGGTTGACGACGTCGCGGATCTGCTCGGCGAGCTCGCGGATCGAGAGGTCGACGCCGGTGCCGACGTTGATGTGGCCGTCGTCGGAGTAGTGCTCCATCAGGAACAGGCAGGCGGCGGCGAGGTCGTCGACGTGGAGGAACTCGCGGAACGCGCTGCCGGTCCCCCAGATCGTCACCTCGTTCGGCTCGCCGGACTCGGCAGCGACCTTGGCGTCGTGGAACTTGCGCATCAGCGCCGGGATGACGTGGCTCGACGACAAGTCGAAGTTGTCGCCCGGGCCGTACAGGTTGGTCGGCATCGCCGAGATGAAGTCGCGGCCGTATTGGCGGCGGTAGGCCTCGCACAGCTTGATGCCGGCGATCTTCGCGACGGCATACCACTCGTTGGTCGACTCGAGCGGCCCGGTGAGCAGCTGCTCCTCGGTGATCGGCTGTGTGGCGTGGCGCGGGTAGATGCACGACGAGCCGAGGTAGAGCAGCTTGGTGACGTCGGTCTCGTGCGCCGAGTGCACGACCGTGCCGTGGATCATCATGTTGTCGTAGATGAACTCGGCCGGCCGGGTGCTGTTGGCGAGGATGCCGCCGACGGTGCCGGCGACGAGGAAGACGTAGTCGGGGCGGTTGGCGGCGAACCACGACGACACCGCTGACTGGTCGCGCAGATCGACCTCGTCGCGGGTCGCGGTGAGGATGTTCGTGAAGCCCTCGGACTCGAGGTGGCGGACCAGCGCCGACCCGACGAGGCCGCGGTGACCGGCGACGTAGACGCTGGCGTTGCGGTCGATCGTTCCCATGCCGCCAGGCTACCGACGGCGGCCCGTCCGTCGATCGAGCCGGTTGCCTCCTGGTTCGATCTCCTCGCCGATCTGCGCTTGGGTGGAGAGCGCCATGCCGATGTCGTCGATCATCGACGGCTGCGTGTCGATCCGGTCGAGGTGCCCCCTGTCGGTTGACCTTTGGTCGACTGCTGTGAGCTCGGTCGTCGGTGCCTCGTTCGGGAGCTCGATGGTCGTCCGAGAACCGTCCACCGCTGCGCACCCAGCCGTGCTGCCGGACCCCGGTGCACGGAGATAGCGGAGCTGCGTCGACGTGTCGTGCGCTGGGCCGATCACCGCATGTTCGGATAGCCTCACATGTCATGGCAACGGTGCTGGAGCGCCTCGTTCGGACACGGGCCGAGCAGAGCGCGCCTCGAGGCGCCGAGGTCACGATCGACGGCGTCACGATCCGGTTCGGAGACACGGTCGCCGTCGACGATGCCTCGCTCGCCATCGAGGCGGGCGCGACCGTCTCCCTGCTCGGTCCGTCCGGATGCGGGAAGACGTCGCTCCTCCGCGCCATCGCCGGGCTCGAGCGACCCGTCGGAGGCGCCGTCGCGATCGGGTCGCGCACCGTGTCGTCGGCGGCCGATCGCACGTGGGTGAAGCCCGAGCGGCGCAACGTCGGCATGGTGTTCCAGGACGGCGCGCTGTTCCCGCACCTGACCGTGGCCCAGAACATCGCGTTCGGTCTCGACCGAGACGGCGCTGCGTCGCATCGTGTCGCCGAGCTGCTCGAGCTGGTCGACCTGGTCGGCCTGAGCGGCCGCCTACCCGAGACGCTGTCGGGCGGTCAGCAGCAGCGGGTCGCGCTCGCGCGCTCGCTCGCCCCCGAGCCGTCGGTGCTGTTGCTCGACGAGCCGTTCTCGGCGCTCGACGCGGGGCTCCGCGTCCAGGTGCGTTCCGAGGTCGCCGGCATCCTGCGCGAGGTCGGCGTGACCTCGATCTTCGTGACGCACGACCAGGACGAGGCGTTCGTCCTCGGCGACCGCGTCGCCGTGATGGGCGACGGCCGCATCCTGCAGGTCGGCACGCCCGACGAGCTGTACCGGCGGCCGACGACTCCGTGGGTGGCGAGCTTCGTCGGCGAGGCGAACCTCCTCGACGGCACGCCTTCGGGCACGATCTCGGGCGGATCGACCGCCGAGACGGCGATCGGCGTCGTCCCCCTCGCAGGCGGCCGCGTCGCCGACAGCCGTACGCGGCTCTCCGTGCTCGTCCGGCCCGAGCAGGTCCGGTTGACCGACGGCGACGATGCGGTCGTCACCACGGTCGAGTACTACGGCCACGACGTCCGCTACGAGCTGCGTCTCGATGACGGATCCACGCTCGCCGCCCGCACCCACCCCGACCAGTTGCTGCACGCCGGCGACTCGGTCGGTGTCGCCTTCGCCGGCGATCCGACCGAGGCGTGGCCGACCTGACCGCGCCGCGGGTGAACGTGCTGGTCCGGGCACGGCTGGTGTGAGGCGGCGGCGCCTGATCGTCCGCCGCAGCGAACTCGTCGACCGCCGGGTGGTGCGCGCCGCCATCGGGACGTGCGCCAGCTCGGTCGACGACGTCGTCGACCGCGGTCGGGCCGGCGAGCAGTGCGGAGGCTGTCGTGAGACCATCGAGCGACTGCTCGATGCCTCCATCGCCTCGGTCCCCGTCGCCGGTGCCTGATCGACCCGCCTGCGGCGATCCGCCGACGTGCGATCGGCAGGGCTGAGGCATGGGACCAACGGCACTAGGCATGCCTTCCACCGACGCGTAGGTGTGATTAGTGGAAGACCCGGTGTGGTGAGGAGATGATCATGCGTGCTCGACGGCGTCGCCCCCCGGCGGCTTCCACCACGCTCGACGGCCGTCGCACCGGTTCGGTCCTGCGAGTGGTGGGGATCGACGGTGGGAGAGAGCGCAGGCAGCGCCTGATGGGTCTCGGTGTCCGGGTCGGCGCCGAGATCACGATCTCGCACACCCGTGGCCGCAGCGTGGTGGTGGCGTCCGACGCCGGCCGGGTCGCCGTCGGCCCCGAGCTCGCTCGGCACATCCACGTGGAGGAGGTCGCGTGATGCGTGCGACGACGGCTCCCGTCGCAGCGCCGACTCGGGATCGCACCACGGTCGTGGCGATCGTCGGCAATCCGAACGCCGGCAAGACGGCCCTGTTCAACGCATTGACCGGCATCCGGCAGAAGACGGGCAACTGGCCGGGGGTCACCGTCGATCGGAAAGAGGGGCGCTACCGGTTCGATGACCGTCGGTTCTCGGTCGTCGACCTCCCCGGCACGTACTCGCTCGAGGCGACCTCGCCCGACCAACGGATCGCGCGCGACTTCGTCGTGGGCCACGACCTCGACGTCGTCGTCGACGTGGTCGACGCGACCAACCTCGAGCGGCAGCTGTACCTCGCCGTCCAGCTCGCCGAGATGCGCGTCCCGCGCGTCGTCGCGCTCAACATGATCGACGTCGCCGAGCGACACGGACTCGCGATCGACGTGTCGGCGTTGAGTGCAGCGCTCGGGTGCCCGGTCGTCCCGATGGTGGCGATCTCCGGTGACGGCGTCGACGAGCTGCAACGTGCGATCGCCGACGTCGCCGACGCAGGGACGGCACCGGGGTGGACGGTGGACTACGGCGAGAGGGTCGAGCACGCGATCGACGCGATCGGCGAGCTGCTCCGCGGTGATCACGGGTCGAACGACCGCGCCGACGATCTGCGCTGGCAGGCGCTGCGGCTGCTGGACGGCGACGAGGCCGCCGTCGCGGGCGTGGATCCTGCGACAGCCGAACGCGTTCGCTCGGCCGTCGACGAGCTCGGAGCGCAACGCGGCGAGGACGTCGACGTCGTGCTCGCAGACCGTCGGTTCACCGTCGCCAACGAGATCGCACGGCGGGTGACGGCGCGCCCCAATGTCACGATCGGCAGCCTCTCGGATCGGGTCGATCGGCTGGTGATCCATCGGTTCTGGGGTGTGCCGATCTTCCTGACCGTCATGTACCTGATGTTCATGTTCACCATCAATGTCGGCGGTGCCTTCGTCGACGTCTTCGACGGCATCGCCGGGGCGATCTTCGTCGACGGCTTCGGCGAGGTGCTCGGCGCGATCGGGTCGCCCGAGTGGCTCGTCGTGCCGCTCACCGACGGCGTCGGCGGTGGCATCCAGGTCGTGGCCACGTTCGTCCCGATCATCGGTGCGCTGTACCTGTTCATGGCGGTGCTCGAGGACAGCGGCTACATGGCGCGGGCGGCGTTCGTGATGGACCGGACGATGCGCAGGATCGGACTGCCCGGCAAGGCGTTCGTGCCGATGATCGTGGGCTTCGGCTGCAACGTGCCGGCGGTGATGGCGACGCGCACGCTCGAGGACGAGCGCGAGCGCAAGCTCACGATCCTCATGAACCCGTTCATGTCGTGTGGCGCCCGTCTGCCGGTCTACGCGCTCTTCGCAGCCGCGTTCTTCCCCAGCAGCGGGCAGAACGTGGTGTTCGGCCTCTATCTGATCGGCATCGCCGTGGCGATCGGCACCGGTCTGCTCATGAGCCACAGCCTGCTCCCCGGTGAGAGCGAGGGCTTCCTCATGGAGCTGCCCGCCTATCACCGGCCGACCGCACGCGGGACCTTCCTGCACGCCTGGGACCGGCTGCGCGTCTTCGTCCGCAACGCCGGCACGGTGATCATCGCCATGGTCGTCGTGCTGGCGGTGCTCAACTCGATCGGAACCGACGGCTCGTTCGGCAACGAGGACAGCGAGGAGTCGGCGCTCTCCGAGGTCGGCCGCACGATCACCCCGGTGTTCGAGCCGATGGGCCTCGACGAGGACAACTGGCCGGCGACGGTCGGCATCTTCACCGGCGTGCTCGCCAAGGAGGCCGTCGTCGGCTCACTCGACTCGCTCTACGGCGAGTTGGCGGAGGAGGATGCCGGCGAGGTCGTCGCCGACGAGCCGTTCGAGTTCTGGACGTCGATCGGCGACGCGGTCGCAACCGTTCCCGACAACCTCGCGGCCGCCGCCGACACGCTGACCGACCCGCTCGGTCTGACGGTCGGCGAGATCGGGGCGCTCGAGTCGGCCGCCGACGAGCAGGAGGTCGATGCCGGCGTCTACGGGGCGATGGAGTCTCGGTTCGACGGGCGAGTCGGCGCCTTCGCCTACCTGCTCTTCGTGCTGCTCTACTTCCCGTGCGTCGCCACGATCGGTGCCATCGTGCGGGAGGCAGGACGGCGCTGGGCGCTGTTCGTCGCCGCCTGGACGACGGGCATCGCGTTCGTCGTGGCGACGGGCTTCTACCAGGCCGCCACGGTGGTCGATCATCCCGTCAGCTCGGTCGTCTGGCTCGGCTTCCTGACGCTGGTCGTCGTCGTGGCCTTCGGCTCGTTGCGGCGCTGGGCACGCCGGGAGCCACAGCCCCCGGAACCGGCAGCCACGCCGGTCGTCGTGCGGACCCGCCGCTGATGGTCAGGGCGATTCGAGCCTGCCTCCGGGCGCAGGGTCCGACGAGCCTGGCGGATCTTGCGCGCGATCTCCATGCCGAACCCGACGCCGTTCGGGGCATGCTCGACCACTGGGTGCAGAAGGGAGTCGTCGAGCGACAGCCGCTCGCGTGCGGGGGTGTACCGGGTGCGAGCTCGCCGAGACCGAGGTGTATCGCTGGTGCGACCGGCCGATCCGAGCCGGCGATCCGCCGCCCACAGGCGAGTTGCCGGTGCCATGGTGAGCCGATCGACGCGCTCGCTACCATCGAGGCATGCCTGCCGCCGGTGAGTATCACCCCGCCTTCGAGGAGTACTGCGAGTGCATCTTCGAGCTCCGCGAGGACGACATCGACGTCATCCAGGCGCGAATCGCCGAACGCCTGTCGGTCTCGCGCCCGGCGGTGAGCGAGATGATCAAGCGGATGGAAGCCGAGGGGTTGGTGGCCGTCGACGACGGCATCAAGCTCACGGCGAAGGGGCGCCAGCTCGGCGAGCGGACCGTTCGCCGTCACCGGCTCGCCGAACGCTTCCTGACCGACGTGCTGAAGCTGTCGTGGGCCGAAGCGCACCACGAGGCCGGCAAGTGGGAGCACGTGATGAGCGAGTCGGTCGAGCAGGCGATGGATGACCTGCTCGGCAACCCGACGACGTGCCCGCACGGCAACCCGATTCCCGGTTCCGACTACGAGCAGGGTGACTTCTCCGCCCTGTCGTCGGTCGAGGTGGGCGGCAACTTCACGGTCGAGCGGATCACCGAGGAGCTCGAGTTCGAGCCGGGTCTGCTCGAGTTCCTCGAGGAGTCCGAGATCCAGCCGGGCAATGCGGGGACCGTCGTCGCCTCGTCACCCGATGGCACGCTGACCGTCACGATCGGTGAGCGGCACGTCGGGGTCGGCGCGTTCGCGAGCGAACGCATCCTCGTCACCGTCTGACCCTCGTCGGCTCGGCGCCGGCCGACGGCGAGTTCGCCGGCGAACGCCTCCTCGCCTGACGGCTCGGGTCACTGCTTCGTCGCCACGAGCGCGCTGCGCCGCAGGACGAGGAACCAGGTGAGCACGCCCGACAAGACGATCAGCGCGATCGACCCGGCACCGGCCTCGGCGTAGAAGCCGTCCTCGTAGGAGCCCCAGACCTTCGTGGCGAGCGTGCTGAAGCCGGTCGGCGCGAGCAGCAGCGTGGCCGGCAGCTCCTTGACCGTCGAGAGGAGGACCAGGCCGGCGCCGGCGAGCAGGCCCGGGCGCATGAGCGGTGCGTCGACCCGCCAGATGCGGCGGATCGCCGAGGCGTCGAGGAGCCGGCTCGACTCGCGGAGCTGTCCGGGCACCGCACGCAACGATTGCTCGACCGAGGCCAGCGCCTGGCTGCCGAAGTGCACGACGTAGGCGAAGACGAGCAACGCCGTCGTCTGGTAGAGCGAGTTCAGCACCGGCGTGTTGAGTGTCACGACGGTGAGCGCGAGCGCGATCACGAGCCCGGGGAGCGCGAATCCCACGACGACCGAGCCCGCGGAGACGTCGCCGAGCCGGGATCGTCGTTGCGTCGTCGTCACCGCCACGGGCACGACGACCGCAACGGCCACGATGGCCGTCGTGACCGACACCACCGCCGTGTTCCAGGCCGGTTGCACGAGATCGCCGAGGTCGACGCGCCCGTCGGCGAGCCCTCGCTGCGCCCACAACGCCAGGCTGGCGACCGGTGTGACGAGGCCGACGAGTGCGACGGTTGCGCACGCCAGGGTCGCCGGCACCGCCTTCCAGCCGAGCGTCACGCTCGGCGTGACGGCCCGCCCGGCACGCTCGTCGATGGTGGCGGGACCGCGCTGCCAGCGTTCGAGCGATACGACCGCGATCGCCAGCACGAGCAACACGGCCGCGGCGCCGAACGAGGTGGCGCGGTCGGCGAGGCGCGTGGCGAACACCACTCGGGTGAGCGTGTCGTAGCCGAGCAGCTGGACGGCACCGAATTCGCTGACGCAGTACAGGTACACCAGTAGCGAGCCCCCGACGATGGCGCTGCGGAGCTGCGGCAGCGTGACGCTGACGAAGGTCGCCACGGGTCCACGGCCCAGGAGCCGAGCGCTCTCGTCGAGCGATGGCCTGAGTGCGAGCAGGCGTGCGCTCACCGGCAGCAGCACGTACGGGTACGTGAACGCAGTGAGCACGAGCCACGAGATGCCCAACCCGCGGAGTCGCCGTGGCGGGGTGATGCCCACCCAGCCGAGGACCTCGTGCAGCAGTCCGTCGGGGGAGACGCCGGCGATGAACGCAGCTGCGCCGACGAACGACGGGAGGCCGAGCGGCAGCACGAGCACGAGCCGCCACATGCGACGGAGGGGCAGGTCGGTCCGGACGAGGAGCCACGCCAGTCCCGTGCCGACGACGGCTGCGGTGGCGGACACCAGGGTCGCCAGTTGGATCGTGCGCCAGAGCGGGGCGCGCAGATCGGTCCACACGGTGTCGAGGCCGACGTCGAGGCGAAACGCCCGCCACAGCACGAGCCATCCGGGGATCGTGAACGTGGCGCCGATCGCGACCGCGGCCCACGTGACGAGCGGATGCGACGGCTCGGTCGTCCGGCTCGACAGCACGACGTGACGTTATCCAGCCGGTGCGCGGGTGCCGTGCGCACGGCGAGGTCGGCCGACCGCTCGTTCCGCCGCCGTCGACATGCGAGACGTCAGGGTTGGCCGACCGTCAGCCCTCGAGGCCCGCGTCGATGATCAGCTCCCGGGTCGCATCGAGGCCGCCGCCGAGTGACTCGTAGTCGATCGCACCGGCGTCGCCGAACTCCACGGCGGGCACGTCGCCGGCCGGTTGCTCGCCGTCGGCGAGTGGGTACTCGAAGGTCTCCTCGGCGAAGTACTGCTGGCCGGCGGTGCCGAGCAGGAACTCGATCAGCGCAGCGGCGTCATCGGGTTGGTCGGTGCCCTCGAGGATGCCGGCGGCCGTGACGATCAGCACCCCACCCGGATCGTCCGGCGGGAAGATGTGGTTCTGGCCAGGGTGCGACGGATCCTCGTCGAGGAACCGGAAGTTGTAGTAGTGGTTGACCAGTCCGGCGTCGACCTCGCCGCGACCGACGGCGGCGACGATCGAGTTGTTGTTCGGATAGCTGACCGCGCCGTTCGCCGACAGGCCCTCCAGCCATTCCCGCGTCGCTTCCTCGCCCTCGGTCGCCCGCATCGACGTGACGAAGTCCTGGAACGAGCCGTTCGGTGGTGCGACGCCGACGCGGCCCGCCCACTCGGGGCCGGTGAGGTCGAACACGCTGGACGGCAGCTCGGACTCGTCGACCAGGTCGGTGTTGTAGACGAGCACACGCTGACGCCCGCTGAAGCCGATCCAGCGCCCGTCGCCGTCGCGGACGTTCTCGGGCACCAGCTCGAGCAGTTCCGCGGGCAGCTCGGCGAGCCGGCCCGCGCCATCGAGGACGCCGATCGCGCCCGGGCTCTGCGACAGGAAGACGTCCGCCCCGGACTGGCCGGCAGCAGCCTCCTCCTCGATCAGCAGGGCGAGGTCGGCCGACTGGCCGTATCGCACGCTGACCTCGATGCCGGTCGACTCGGTGAAGTCCTCGAGGATCGGTTCGATCAGGTTCTCGGTGCGCCCCGAGTAGATCGTGACGGCGTCGCCGTCGGATCCGCAGGCCGCCACGAGGAGACCGCCGGCGAGCAGCGAGGCGAGGGAGGTGTTGATGCGCCGATGCATGGCGCCGCATGCTAGCGCTGCCAGCAGCTTCCATGACAACTCTTGTAAAGGGCACTTACCACGCGCTCGGCGCGTGGAGCGGGGCGTCCCGTCAGGGTCGTGCGACGTGCGGCACGGCGCCGGCGGTCTCGGCGACCCAGTCCCACAACTGTGCCCGCCGTTCGGCGGTGTCGGTGCGCTTCGTCGTGGGGAGCTTGTGGATGCTGCGCAGTCGACGGTCGAGCCAGAATTCACCGTTGGACGCGAGCGGCGTGTCGTCGGCGGCGAGCCAGACGAGGGTGTCGGCGCCCTGCTCGGGAGTGCGCAGCAGCGGGCCCATCACCTTCGAGAAGGTGGGCAGCGAGGCGTCGACGCCCGGGGTGTCGGCCCAGCCCGGGTGCAGGGCGTGGAACCGGATGCCGAGCTGACCGTAGCGCTCGGCCCACATCTCGTTCAGCGTCACCTGGGCCCGCTTGGCGCGGGCGTACTGCTCGGCGCCTCGATACGTCTCGGGGGTCATCTCGAGCTCGGTCACCGTGAGGCCGGCTGCGTACATCCCGCCCGAGGACATGGTGAGCACGCGGGACGGGGCCGACGTCGCCAGCCGGTCGAGCAGCAGGGTGGTGAGGAGGAACGGGCCGACGACCTGGCTGGCTACCGTGCCCTCGGTGCCGTCGGGGGCGGTGTGGTGCTCGGCGTCGAGCGCGCCGGCGTTGTGGACGAGGACGTCGAGGCGCTCGTGGTCGGTGAGCACGCGGTCGGCGAGGTTGCGGACCTGCTGGTAGTCGCCCATGTCGGCGGCGACCTGGGTGATCGACGGGTTCCCGGTCTGCGCGATCAGCTCCGCGACGACGCCTTCGTTCCGGGCGGCGCTGCGCCCGACCAGGACGACCGTCGCGCCGCACCGGGCGAGCTGGTCGGCGGCCGCGTAGCCGAGGCCCGATGTCGCTCCGGTGAGCACGACGACCCGACCGGTGAGGTCGTAGCCGTCGAGCGGCGTCCAGCCGTCGAGCCTCCGCCGGGCTTGGTACCCGAGCCTCGTGAAGCTCGTGACGACCGGCGCCTCGATGATCGCGTCGGCGATCGCCCGGCCGCTCATGACGCGGGTTCGGGCACGCGCTCGCCCTCGAGCGCCTCGATGAGTCCCGCAGCGGCGCGGTCGCCGATGCGGTCGAAGGTCAGCCCGAGCAGCGGGTCGGCCAAGCGGAGCAGGCCCTTCAACTTCAGGACGGCGTCGTAGGTGACGACCGAGCCGGATCCGTCGGCCTCGACCGAGATCGTGTCGTGTGAGCTGAGCAGACCGTTCTCGGCGAACGCCACCACCGTGTCGGGCGCGTCGTAGGTCACCGTGTCGTAGCGCAACGTCATCGTGCGGCCGACGGTCTTGACGGCGACGTCGAACGATGCGTCCGGGCCGGCACCGTCCCCATCGACCTGATCGACACGCTCGACGCCGGGATCCCACGTCGCGAAGTTCGTCAGGTCGGCCATGTAGGCGAACGCCTCGTCGGGCGGCAGCGGGGTACGGACGTGGACGACGTAGCGGGCCATGCATGATCCAGCACCGATTGGGCCGCTGGTATTCCGGAGCGAGGAGCAGGCGTCGCGCGGCGCGTCCCGTCGGGGGATGCTCGTCGCCGGTGACCTACGCGGCTCGTGGTGTCGTCGAGGCGCTGCGTCTGCGCCGTTCATCCAGTGGGATTCCGTCGGTCGGCAGCTCGTACGGTTCGTACGGGCTCCCCTGGCGTCGAAGGGGACCGAGTCGCCGCCCTGCGAGGTCGTGTACTGTCGCCGCATCGCATTGGAGCGATGCGAGGAGGTCACGTGCGACTGCTGCTGGTGGTGGTCATCCTGCTGGCGGGTGTGGTGTGCGCAATCGCGGTCTGGCTCCGACGGCGCCGGAGTTGGCGAACGTTCGACTACCGCGATGACGAGCCGCTCGACTCGGTCGATCCCCCAGTCCCTGCCCCGAGGGACGGCCGCAGCACGGTGAAGGCATCTCCGACGTCGGCTACTGACGTCGAGCCGCCCGGCACCCCAGGCGCACACCTCGACGAGGACGTCCAGTTCACCGTCTACCGGCCGGAGGAGGTGCTGCCTGAGCGGTGGTACACGTTGTTGGTGTTCGGCCACAAGACCCAGCTGGTGGAGGATTCGGCCGGCCGGCTGGTCGATCCCGTCGCGGAGGTCGAGCGTGATGCCGCTCGCCGGTTGCAGGACGAGGAGGCTTCCTTCTCACGGCTGACCAGCGATACTGCGGCGCCCATACCGCGAGGCGCAGAGCTCACGGTGGCGGTTGATGTCCCGGACGTTGCGTTCAACCCGGTCAGTCGGACGTTCATCTGGGCCGAGTATGCCCACGGTGAGGAGTTCCGTTTCCGGGCGTCCTCGGCGGGGCCGCCGATCCGCAGGGGGCTGGTCACCGTCTATCTCGGGCCGTTGGTCATCGCGGTGATCCCGATCGCCTTGAAGGTGGTCGAGGGCGCCGTGGCGGAACCTGCAACGGTGCCGGCCTCGGCGCCGCGGTACCGCCAGATCTTCCCGTCGTACTCTCACGCAGACTCCACGATCGTGAGGCGGGTGAAGGATGCCGCAGAGGTACTCGGCGACCGATATCTGCTCGACGTGATTGCGATCCGGTCCGGCGAGGCGTGGGGGCCCAAGATCATGGATCTGATCCGCGAGGCCGACGTGTTCCAGCTCTTCTGGTCGACGCATTCGATGCGATCGGAGCACGTCAGTCGCGAGTGGACGTACGCATTGTCCTTGGACCGACCCGAGTTCGTTCGTCCTCTGTACTGGGAGCATCCCCGCCCCGAAGACGCCGACCTCGGCCTCCCACCTCCGGAACTCGACGCGATTCACTTCGCTTTCCTGTCATCACGCGCGGTCGCTCCTCCTCAGGAGCCTGACACACACGACGACCTCCGCGAGCGGATCGAAGAAGCCGTCCGGGAAACCCCTCTGTCGCTGGAGTATCGACACGGGGCCGAACTCGGATCTGGGGCGGGGTGCCTGAGCCGTGTGGCAGCACTCGTCGTGGGTGTTGGAGTCGTCGCCGCTGTCGGCGCCCTGATCGCACTTCTCGTTCGATGAGTCCGTCGCGTCGGAGCCGGACGATCCGTCGCAGACCTCGGGTGACGCTCGGTGACCGAGCCGCTTGACGTTCGAGACGATGCAGCGAGTTCCGGGACGGCCGCCGGCTCGCCATGGTGCGCAAGCAGGAACGTATTGGTCGAGCACGTGCTCCGAGAGCCCAGAATCGGAATCGAACCGACGACCTACGCATTACGAGTGCGTTGCTCTACCGACTGAGCTATCTGGGCAGCGGGCGGAATCCTAGCGGTTGGCCCTGCCGCTCAAACGCGGAG
>NZ_JASJCS010000025.1 GCF_030065885.1 Ilumatobacter sp.
CGCTGGCCTCCTCGAGGTGGCGACGAGCTGACCCGCCCTCGTCACGCTGGCCTCCTCGAGGTGGCGACGAGCTGACCCGCCCTCGTCACGCTGGCCTCCTCGAGGTGGCGACGAGCTGACCCGACCTCGTCACGCTGGCGGGCGGCTCGCTGGCACCGTTGCGTGACGCTGGGTCGAATTCGCTCACTATCAGTGGCCGAGAACCGCCCGATTGGTGTACCGTCTGTCCAGAAACGGCGTTAGATCGGTGAGGCGGACCGAAATGAGACAACTGAAGACCGCGGTCACAGCGGTACTTTGCGCGACCACGTTCGTCGTGGTGCCCACGGCGGGAGCGCCTGCGGTCTCGGCGGCCGCGCCCTTCCATCAGACCGACTTCGAGGGCGAATCGATCGGCGACGACCCGGCGGACTGGCTCGACACCGGCGCCTTCAACAGCATGGCGGCCGACGACGCGCTGTTCGCCGTCGCCGACGCCGGCGGCACGCAGGCGTTCTCGACGGCCTCCACCGCGTCCAACATCCACAGCCACTTCACGGGCGCCGGCAGCGACGCGCTCGAGCGGTACTCGTACGAGGGTCGCATGCAGGCGTCGGCGGCCGACGCCGGCTACGGCGTGACGTTCCTCAGCGACTACCCGCAGTCCGACTCCTACTACCGGCTCCGCCGATACGGGAGCGGATCGTTCCGCCTCAGCCCGCACGGCACGTCGGTCACCGGCGGCACCGTCGATACGGGCGTCGTCCCCACCGCGGGCACCTGGTACCGGTTCCACATCGAGGTCGAGGTCGATCACGTCAACGCCCGCACCGACATCCGGGCGCGCGTGTGGCCCGACGGGTCGGCCGAACCGTCGACCTGGCAGATCGACGCCTACGACGACAGCGCGTCGCGTCGCACGGCGGGCACGTTCGGGGTGTGGAGCCACGGCAACGGGCAGAAGTACTGGGACGACCTCACCGTCACCGAGATCCCGTTGCCCGGACCGCACACGCTGACGGCGACGGCCACCGGCAACGGTTCGGTCGCCGCCGATCCGACCCCCGGGCCGTACGTCCACGGCTCGACCGTCGATCTGACCGCGGTCCCCGATCCGGGCTGGGCGTTCGCCGGCTGGTCCGGCGACGCGGGCGGTCTCGACAACCCGCTCACGATGACGATGCTCGCCGACGCGTCGGTCGACGCCACGTTCGTCGAGGTCGTCCCGGCGACGCTGACGGTCGACACTGCCGGCGCCGGCACGGTCACCGTCGACCCCCAGCAGGCCCAGTACTCCGTCGGCGACGTCGTCACCCTGACGGCGCTGCCCGACCCGGGTCAGGTCTTCGTCGGGTGGAGCGGTGCGGTCACCGGTCAGGCCAACCCGCTCGTCCTGCAGCTCGACGGCGACACGAGCCTCACCGCCACCTTCGACGTGGCGCCGCCCAGCCTCCTCGACGCCGACTTCGAGGCCGACGCCGTCGGTGACGACCCGGCCGGATGGGTCGACACCGGCCCGCAGAACGGCCTCGGCGTCGACGACTCCCTGTTCGCCGTCGACGACGTCGGGGGCACCCGCGCGTTCGGCACGACCTCGACCGCGAGCAACATCCACTCGCACTACGTCGACGCCGTCCTGCCCTCGGCCGCCAACTACGTGGCGGGCGGCCGGATGCTGATGACCGATCAGTCCGGCGGCATCGGCGTCACCGTGCTGAGCGACTACCCGCAGTCCGACTCGTACTACCGGTTGCGCCGCTACGGCGCAGGGTCGTTCCGCCTCAGCCCGCACGGCACCACGATCACCGGCGGCGTCACCGACACCGGCGTGGTTCCCGCCGCCGGCACCTGGTACCGCTTCCTGATCGAGGTCGCCGACCTCGGCACCGAGACGACGATCAAGGCCAAGGTGTGGGAGGACGGCACCGCCGAGCCCACCGGATGGCAGATCGACGCCGTCGACTCGTCGTTCACGCGTCACACCGCCGGCACGTTCGGCCTCTGGTCGCACGGCGCCGGTGGCAAGTACTGGGACGACGTCTACGTCGCGCCCATCGCCACCGATCCCTTCACGGTCACCACCTCGGCCACCGGCCAGGGCACGGTCACCAGGTCGCCCGACCTGCCCGAGTACGACCCGTTCTCGTCGGTCACCGTCACGGCGACGCCCGACCCCGGCTGGGAGTTCACCGGCTGGAGCGGCGGCCTCACCGGCACCACCAACCCCGCGACCGTCGTCGTCACCGACGACCTCGACATCACCGCGACGTTCGCCGAGACGATCGTCACGTACACGCTGACCACCGACGTCGTCGGCCTCGGCTCGGTGGTCCGCAACCCCAACGCCGCCACCTACGAGGACGGCACCACCGTCGACCTGACCGCGGTCGCCGACCCCGGCTGGGCGTTCACCGGGTGGAGCGGCGACCTCTCCGGCACGACGAATCCGGCGTCGATCGTCCTCGACGCCGACCGCACCGTGACCGCCACGTTCACGCCGACGTCGCCGCTGACCGTGACGGTGGCGACCAGCGGCAACGGGTCGGCGAGCATCGACCCCGACCTCCCCTCGTACGGGCTGGGCCAGACGGTGACGTTGACCGCCGCCCCCGATCCCGGCTCGATCCTCGATCACTGGACCATCGATCCGCCGGCGACGCCGGCCTGGTGGGACCAGGCGTGGGGCTACCGCGTCCCGGTCACCGTCGACGCCGACGGCACGACGCGCGTCGACACGGCCGTCGAGGCCGACGTCGACTTCAGCGCGGCCTGGGCGTCGCTCGGCGTCTCGGGCGACTTCGACCCGGCGTCGGTGCGCGTCGTCGAGGTGTCGACCGGCGGCGCCGTCATCGACCCCGCCGTCCCGTTCCAGTTCGACGCCGGTCCGGGCTTCGACGCCCAGACCAACGCCGTCGGCACGGTCACGATCCTCCTCGCCGGCCAGACCGACGCCGCTGCGCAACGGCACTACGACGTGTACTTCGACGACGTCGCCGCCGGGCACGCAGCGGCCAGCGTCGCGGCGCTCGTGTCGGTGACCGACGGCGTCCCCGATGCCGGCGAGGACACGTTCGAGATCGTCACGCCCGACACCACCTACTACTTCGACAAGGAGGGCGGCGGCTTCACCAGCATCGTCGACGCCGACGGCCTCGACTGGCTCGGCTACGGCCCCGCCGCCGGGTCGCAGGGCCAGTACCGCGGCATCCCCAACATGGTGTATCCCGAGGGTGTCATGCACCCGGGTGCCACCGGTGTCACCAGCACGCTCGTCGAGCAGGGCCCGCTCAAGGCGTCGATCCACTCCGAGACCGCCGGCGGCGTCTGGGAGACCGTGTGGGACATCTTCCCCGACCGCGCCCGCATGACCGTGCTCAACACCGGGCACTCGTACTGGTTCCTCTACGAGGGCACGCCGGGCGGTGAGCTCGACCTCGGCACCGACGTCGTCGTGCGCTCCGACGGCACCCAGACGACCGTGTCCGACTCGTGGACCGGCGACCTCGCCGGCGAGGAATGGGTCTACTTCGGCGACCCCGCGGACGGCCGCTCGCTGTACGTGGCGAACCACGAGCAGGACGGCGCCGTCGACTCGTACTTCCAGCTCGACGGCAACATGACGGTGTTCGGCTTCGGGCGCAGCGGCACCGGCACCTACCTCACCGCCGAGCCCGCCGAGTTCACGATCGGCCTCGTCGACAGCGTCGACCTGGCACCGGTGTCGGCCGAGATCCAGGCGGCGATGCGCCCGATGACCGTCACCGTCGGGGCCGCCGCGTCGGGGCAGGGCACGAGCACGCTGACCGGCGACGTCGTGTCGTTCGACGTGTCGGCGTCCCACACCGTCACCGCGGTCTTCGTCGCCGCTCCGACGCCAACGGTCACGCTCGGTACGACGGGTTCGGGCACGGCGTCGGCGAACCCCGATCTGCCCCAGTACCTGTACGGCCAGACCGTCGAGATCACGGCGACCGCCGATCCGGGCTGGGAGTTCACCGGTTGGACGGGCGACCTGTCCGGCACCACCAACCCGCTCTCGTTCTCGATCACCGCCGACATGACCGTGTCGGCCACGTTCGAGCTCGAGGCTGCCGACGCGCCCGACATCGACATCTGGTACGGCACGCAGCAGACGTACGGCAGCGTCGGCGTCCCGCAGCCGTACTACAACGTGCTCGGCAACGTCTCCGACCCCGACGGCGTCGCATCGCTCTCCTACACGCTCAACGGTGGTTCCCCGGTCTCGCTGTCGATCGGCTCCGACGACCGCCGCCTCGCGAACTCCGGCGACTTCAACGCGGACGTCCGCGAGGCCGATCTCGTCCCGGGGGCCAACCAGGTGGCGATCACCGCGATCGACACGCTCGGCAACTCACGGACGCGCACCGTCACGGTCGACTACACCGACAACGTCTGGCCGTCGACGTACTCGATCGACTGGAGCTCGGCGGCCACGATCGGCGAGGTCGCGCAGGTCACCGACGGTGAGTGGGCGATCGAGGGCGGCGGCCTCCGCACCCAGGACCCCGACTACGACCGCCTCGTCGCGATCGGTGACACCGGATGGACCGACTACGAGATCGAGGTGCCGATCACCGTCCATGCGATCGACCCCGAGGGCTTCCAGAACTGGACCAGCGGGTCGGCGGCCGCGATCGGGCTGCTGATGCGGTGGAACGGCCACACCGACAACCCGGTGGCGGGGATGCAGCCCAAGACCGGGTGGCTGCCCTACGGCGCGATCGGCTGGTACTGGTGGACCAGCCCGACGAGCGGCAGCCTCCGACTCGAAGGCAACAACGGGAGCCTGATCGGGTACGACGGTGGCTTCCCGCTGTCCGTCGGCGGCACCTACGTGTACAAGATGCGCGTCGAGTCGATCTCCGGGGTCGGCGGGCGGTACTCGCTGAAGGTCTGGCCGCAGGGATCACCCGAGCCGTCGGGATGGTCGCTCGTCGGCCAGCAGGGCGCCTCCGACCCGCAGAACGGCTCGCTGCTGCTGCTCGCCCACCACATCGACGCCACGTTCGGCGACGTGACGATCACCCCGCTCGGCGGCTCCGACGTGACCCTCGACGTCACCACCAGTGGCAGCGGCTCGGTCACCGTCGATCCCGATCAGCCCACGTACACCTACGGCGACGTCGTCTCGCTGACGGCGGTGCCCGACGCGGGGTTCGTGTTCGCGGGGTGGAGCGGTGACGCGACGGGCTCGGCGAACCCGCTCTCGCTGACGCTCGACGGCTCGAAATCGGTCACCGCGACGTTCGTGCCCGAGAACCAGCCGCCGACGATCTCCGCGCTCTCGGTGACGCCGTTCGTCAACGCGGCGACGGTCACGTGGACGACCGACGTGCCGGCGTCGAGCGAGGTCGCGTATGGCGAGACCACCGGCTACGAGTTGGGCACCGAGACCGACCCGGTCCTCAAGACCCAGCACAGCATCACGCTCACCGGCCTGACGAGCGAGACGCTCCATCACTTCCAGGTGACGTCGGTGGGCGCCGGCGGCGGTTCGTCGTCGTCGTCGGACCAGACGTTCACGACGCTGGCGCAGAACCCGAGCGGGTTCGTGTCGGAAGACTTCAACGAGTGTGCCCTCGACACCGGCCTGTGGACCTTCGTCGATCCGCTCGGCGACGGTGGCGTCGTCGTGAACGGCACCCAGCTCGAGCTCTCCGTGCCCGGCGGTGTGAACCACGACGTGTGGACCGGCGGCAACATGGCGCCGCGGGTGATGCAGTCGGTGGGTGATGCCGACTTCGAGGTCGAGGCCGGCTTCGAGTCGGCGGTCACGGACACCAACGAGATGCAGGGCATCCTCGTCGAACAGGCGCCCGGCGAGTTCCTGCGATTCGACGTGTACGGCAGCGGCGGGCAGACGTACGTCTTCGCGGCTCGGTTCGTCGCCGGCCAACCCACCGTCATCGCCAACGTCGCGCTCGGCGCGCCCTCGACCACCAACCCGCAGGTCGGGCTGCGGGTGACCCGCGCCGGCGACACCTGGACGCTCACGTCGTCGCTCGACGGCGGGGCGTGGACGCCGGTGGCGACCTTCGTGCACGCGTTGACGGTGTCCGAGATCGGTGTGTTCGCCGGCAACGCCGGTGCGGCTCCGGCGCACACGGCGGTCGTCGACTACGTGTTCGAGACGTCCGAGCCGATCGTCCCCGAAGACCCCAACAGCTCGACGCTCACGGTCGGCACCGTCGGCAGTGGTTCGGTCACCGTCGATCCCGACCAGCCGGTCTACGCCTGCGACGAGCAGGTGACGTTGACGGCGGTGCCAGATGCGGGGTTCGTCTTCGACGGGTGGAGCGGTGACGCGTCGGGGTCGGCGAACCCGCTGTTGCTCACGATGGACGGTTCGAAGTCGGTCACCGCGACGTTCGTGGTCGACAGCGGCCAGCAGCCGCCGGTGATCTCTGCGCTCTCGGTGACGCCGTTCGTCGATTCGGCCACGGTGTCCTGGACGACCGACGTGCCGGCGTCGAGCGAGGTCGCATACGGCGAGACCGCGGGATACGAGCTGGGCACCGAGACCGATCCGACGCTGCGCACGTCGCACAGCATCACGCTCACCGGGCTCGCAGCCGAGACGCTGCACCACTTCCAGGTGACGTCGGTCGGGGCGGGTGGTTCGTCGTCGTCGCCGGATCAGACGTTCACGACGCTGGCGCAGAACCCGAGCGGGTTCGTGTCCGAGGACTTCAACGAGTGTGCGCTCGACACCGGTCTGTGGAGCTTCGTCGATCCGCTCGGCGACGGTGGTGTCGTCGTGAACGGCACGCAGCTGGAACTGTCGGTCCCCGGCGGTGTGAACCACGACGTGTGGACCGGCGGCAACATGGCGCCGCGGGTGATGCAGTCGGTGGGTGATGCCGACTTCGAGGTCGAGGCCGGCTTCGAGTCCGCGGTCACCGACACCTACGAGATGCAGGGTCTGATCATCGAGCAGGCACCTGGCGAGTTCCTGCGATTCGACGTGTACGGCAACGCAGGGCAGACGTACGTGTTCGCGGCGCGGTTCGTCGGCGGTTCGCCGACGGCGCTGGCGAACGTCGCGCTGGGTGTGCCGTCGACGACCGCTCCGCAGGTCGGGTTGCGGGTGACCCGGGTGGGCGACACCTGGACGTTGGCCGCCTCGCTCGACGGCGGTGGATGGTCGACGGTGACGAGCTTCGTGCACGCCTTGACGGTGTCCGAGCTCGGTGTGTTCGCCGGCAACGCCGGTGCGGCTCCGGCGCACACGGCGGTCGTCGACTACGTGTTCGAGACGTCCGCACCCATCGTCCCCGAGGACCCGAACGCCGTCACCTGTCCGTAGGACGCGCCCGATGTCGGGCTGACGGCGCAGAGACCGCCTTCTGCGGCCGCCGGCTCGGCGTCGGGCCGCAGGTCGGCGCCGGAGGCGTCCGCCGGCTCGCCGCTACCACCGTGCCGCGCACACCCGTCGCCACCGACCGTGATCCCGGGCTGCGAGTCGGTCCCGCTGTGGGCCCGGTTCGCTTCGGTTGCGTGGTCGGCCGCGGTGCCGACCAGCGTTCGCATGATCGGCGCCGTGCCGGTCAGCGGCGGCTGTGTGTCGGTTCGCGTCGGTCGCGTCGTGGGTCGCAGTGCCGACCGCGCTCGGTCCCGGTCAGCCGTCGGTCGCGTCGGGGGCGGGCGGGAGGCGGCGGATCCGCCGGCCCAGCGTCGCGAGCAGCTCGCGGTCGCTGTCGGTGAGCACTCGGAGGGCCAGGGCGAGCGTCACGAACACACCTGCGCCGGCGGCGATCGGGACGAGCAGCACGTACTCGCTGAGGCGCCAGGCCACGAGGAACATCGCCGTGCCAGCGACCAGGATCTTGCTGATCCGGACCAGTGTCTCGCTCGAGAACAGCTCGGGCGTGATGCGGCGGACCGCCACCACGACCATGAACGACTCGGTGACGAAGTAGCCGAGCGCGCCGGCGACGGCGCCGTTGCCGACCTCACGGTCGAAGACCGGCACGACGGCGAAGTCGAAGGCGACGGACATCACCACACCGATCGCCATCAGCTTGCTCCAGAACTTCTCTCGACCGGACGTGTACGCGACCTGACCAAGGAGCATCGTCAGGAAGATCAGGGGCAGTGACATCGCGAAGACGCTGAGCACGTGGCCGCCACGGCGGAAGTCCTCGCCGAACATCAGCACCGCGAACGGCTCGCCGATGGCGGCAGCTCCGAACCCGACGGCGACGCCGGCGATCGTGAGCAACGAGAACGCCCGGTGCACGATGACCTTGCCCGCTTCGGCGTCGGTCGTGTGCAGCCGTCCCATCACCGGGAAGAGCACCCCCATCAGCATCGCGGGGATGAAGAGCAGCGAGTGGATCAGCGTGTCGGCTGACGCGTACCACCCGAGCGCGGCGTCGTCGATCAGCATCGACATGACGACCACGTCGATCTGGAGGTAGACGACGAGGATGATGCTGCCGACCATGTACGACGAGCTCGCCCGCACGATCAGCCCGTAGCCGCCGTCCGGGCGTGCGAACGTCACCCGGTGCTGTCGCCGGTAGAACAGCGCGAACAGACCGAGACCGAGCAGGCCGCTGACCGTCGTCGTCCACGCGATCTCGATCACGCCACCGCCGGCGAAGAGCACCGCGAGCACCAGCCCGGTGAGCACGATCTTCGACGTGACGAACGCGATCGAGCTGTACGACATCTGCTCCATGCCGCTGAACGCGGAGCCGAACACCTCCTGGAGGATGGTGAGCAGCATCGCGAGACCGGTGATCGCGACCAGCGCGACCATCTCGCGGTCGAGGCCGGCGACCAGGACGTACCCGGCCATGCCCAGGCTGGCCACGGCGAACGCCGCGAGCCGGATGAGCAGGATCGGGCCGACGAGCGTCACGCCCCGGGCACGGTCGCGTGCCATCTCGAGGACGAGGTAGGTGCCCGTGCCGAGGTTGACGCACACCTGGGCGATCAGCCAGAGCGAGAACGCGAGCTGGAGCCGACCCACCCCGTCGGGACCGAGGAACCTCGGGTACGCCAGCACGAGGACCGTCCCGAGGATCCAGTTGAGGACCTGCGACGACGCCATCGCCGCCAGGTTCCGCCCGATCGAATGCCGGGCCCCCGACTGTTCGGCGTCGGCCCCCTCGTCGGCAGCGACGTCGGGCTCGGTCACGACGTCACCGTCCACGATCGACGTGTCGCGCCCGCGCCGAAGCGCCCGGCACACCCGGCGCGCGTCGTCGGGCCGAGGAAGGTCACGTGACGCACCGCGCCCGCCTGCACAGCAGGTCCGTCATGTCCGCGAGGCTACCGCTGCGGTCCGCGTGCTGTCGATCGTCTTCGTGGGATGCGGACGCCGTCGGGTGCTGGGGTCAGCGGGGCTCGAGCAGCCCGGCCACGTCGACGGTGTAGTCGCGCCGGCACCGGCGATAGGCGCGCTCGAAGGCGACGAGGCGGGGGAGGCCGGCGATCGCTCGGTGCGGCCGCAAGCTGGTGAACGGGGTGACGAGCACCTGGCGCCACATGTCGCGGCGCCAGATCCGCCCGTTCCAGACCGGTGCGTCCGGGGGCGAGACGAGGCTCATCTTGGCGGCGACCGCGCCGTGACCGATCCCGTAGCCCGAGCGGTGCCGGTACACCGCCCGGAGGCCGAACCGCCGGCCGGAGGTGTGGTGCACCACCGCCTGCGGGAGGAAACGGATCGCCACACCGTCGCGGGCTGCCCGGAGGACCCAGTCGAGGTCGTCGCCGCCCACGAGCGCCGTGCCGGGCCCGAGCTCCTCGTCGAAGGGGCCGACCCGTTCGTACGCCGCTCGTCGGACGATGAAGTTGGCGCCCGCGAATTCGGACCCCGGCGGCAGCTGCGGGTCGCCGGCGGCCGCCCGGAACGTGGCGTCGACCGGTTCGACCGCAGGGCACACCGAGAGGCGCCATCGCGGCGCAGGCGGCGCGACCAGCGATCCGGCGACGAGGCCGACGCCGGGGTCGGCGGCGATCGCCGACGAGACGTGCGCCAGCCAGTCGGGCGCCGCCTCGCAGTCGTCGTCGAGGAAGGCGACGGTGTCGCACTCGGCCTGCCGGATGCCCAGGTTGCGGGCTCGGTTGAGTCCGGGTTCGGGCACCCACACGCCGCGGATCCGGTCGTCGCGCCGCGCGAACCCGTCGACGACGCGCCGCAGTTCGGCGTCGTCGCCCTGCATGATCACCAGCAGGTTCCACCGGTCGTGCGTCTGAGCGCGAACCGACTCGATCGCGTCGGCGATCGTCGCCGCTCGCACGGTCGGGATGCAGACCGTGATCGGGATGTCCGAGTGGGCTGTGGCGCGCGAGCCGTCGCCCCCCGACCCGTTCATCGTCGCGCTCTCGGACGGCGCCACCAGTAGCGCCCGAGGATCCCGAGATCCTTCAGGAGGAGTCGCCGGTACCGGATCGTCCAGCGCCCGATCGCTGCGAGACAACCGGCGGTCTCAGGGAGCCCGGGCCTCGCTCGCCAGACCGCTCGCAGGAGATCGCCCAGCATCTGCCACATCGGCAAGGGCGGCCGTCCGGACGTCGATTCGGTGAACCAGTTGCCGTACGCGTGATGGTCGACCCAGACGTTGAACTGCTGGATCGACTGCCCGGGATGCAATCTCGACCGGAAGAGGTGATCGTCGAAGATCTCGAACCGTCCGAGCAGGCAGAGCTCAGCGAGCAGCAGGTGGTCACCGAACGCGTACGGGCCGATCAGACCGGTCTCGGCGAGCGCGCTGCGGCGGATCACGCCGAAGACCGGCAGGCAGTCGTGCCAGACCATGAGCACGTCCCAGAGCCGCTCGCTCACTCGTTCGGAGTTCGTGCGCATCGGGTACTCGCGGGACCCCGCCGGCTCGGTGTCCTCGTCGACGTACGACGTGTTGGAGAACGCGAGCACGACGCCGGCGTCGCGATCGAACGCCTCGACGCAGCGTTCGAGGAAGTCGGGCTCCCACGCGTCGTCGTGTGCCAACCAGACGAAGAGGTCGCCCGTCGCCTCGCCGAACACGGTGTTGAAGTTCCAGGTCGCGCCCTTGGTCTCCGCATGTCGCAGGTGCCGGACCCGTTGATCGCGTTCGGCGAACGACGCCGCGATCGATCCGGTCGCATCGGTGGACGCGTTGTCGGAGATCAGCAGCTCGAAGTCCTCGAAGGTCTGCGCCATGACCGAGTCGAGGGCCTCGGTGATGAAACGCTCGCCGTTGTAGACCGGCAGTCCGATGCTCACCCGTGGCGCCATGGTGTCTGTCAGCTCCCTGTTCGAAAGGTCTCGACGTTCGCCGCCGGTGGACCCGTCCTCGTCGACCTCCGCCGTCTCCGCCCGTCGGCCGGTGAGGCAGGAGATGGATTATGGCGCAAGCCCGGCTCGAACGGGCAGCCGCCGTCGAACACCGATCGGCTCGGTCGCACCGACCGTGGGGACGTGAGCCCCGGCGGGGAGGTACGTTTGAGGTGATGGCTGGGAACGACGGGCGGGGAGTCGATGTGTCGCGGCCCGCGGTCCCGGTGACGATCGTCCACGAGGAGCACCTCGGTCATCGCACCTACGCGGCGAACCTGCGCACCGCATCGCTCGAACGCCCCGACATCGATGCCGAGTGGGTGCCGGTCCGGTACGGGTCGATCCCGTCGCCGGTCGACCGGCTGCCGCTCCCCGCCAGCGTCCGCGCCGCGCTCGCCGGCCGTCGCGAGGTGCGACGCGGCCTGCGCGATCGGCCTGCCGACGTGCACATGTTCAACACCCAGGTCCCGGCAGCGCTGGGCGGCGGCCTGGCGAGGTCCAAGCCCTACGTCGTGATCACCGACGTGACGCCGCTGCAGTACGACCGGATGGCCGACGGATACGGCCACCGACCCGATCGGCCCGGGCCGGTGCGGTGGTGGAAGCACCGCGTCAACCGCCGCGTCTTCACCGAGGCCACCTGGTGCGTCGGCTGGAGCAGTTGGGCGGCCGGGTCGTTCGTCGACGACTACGGCGTCGACCCGGCTCGGGTGGCCGTGATCCCCCCGGGCGTCGACACCGATGCGTGGCGACCACCGGCCCAGCGCCGGCACACCGGGGTGCGCATCCTGTTCGTCGGCGGCGAGTTCCCGCGGAAGGGTGGCGACCTCCTCGTCGAGAGCCTCGCGTCGTTGCCCGACGACGTCGAGCTGCATCTCGTGACGAAGACACCGGTCGCGGCCAACGACCGCGTGCGCGTGTACGACGATCTCGGTCCCAACGATCCGCGACTCATCGAGCTCTTCCGGACGAGCGACGTCTTCGCGATCCCGAGCCGGGCCGAGACGTTCGGCATCGCGGCCGCCGAGGCCAGCGCGATGGCGTTGCCGGTGGTCGCCTCGGACGTCGGCGGCTTCGCCGACATCGTCGCCGACGGCGAGACCGGCTTCATCGTGCCGCACGGCGACGGTGCGGCGCTCACGACGGCGCTACGACGGCTGGTGGACGATCCGGCCCTGCGGCGCTCGATGGGTGAGGCCGCGCGCCGCCGTGCGGTCGAGCGGTTCGACTCCCGCACCAATGCGGCCCGCTTGTTCGACCTGGCCCACTCGTGCGCACCCGCGTGACCGGGCGTCGTCGCCACCGGCTCGGCCGCTGACCGGGCGGCGCGGCGCCGGAACGAGCCGGCTGCTCAGCCCGTGCGCGTCGGGATCCGACGCTTGATCGCGTGCGCGGCCTCGGCCTGGAGCAGGGGCCGGTACCACCGCACCCACCCGACCACCGGCCGCACGCAGCGCACCCGATCGGTCAGGGAGAGCCCTGGTGTGATCACCAGGGTCCGCCCGTACTCCCAGAGCATCCGCCAGTGGGGGACCAGGCGGTCGCTGGTTCGGTTCGGGTTGTACCACTCGCCCCAGGCGCGATAGTCGACGACGCCGTCGTCGTAGCACCCGTGGAGGTACATCGACTGCTCCTCGTGCACCCGCATGTTCTGCAGCCGCTCGGGCAGCTCGACGAACGGTCCCAGCATGCTCAGGCGGGCGAGCACGACGCCGTCGGCGTGGCCGTAGTCCCCGAGCGGGGGGATCGACCGCAGCGCCTCGATGCGGATCAGGCCGAAGATCTCGTAGCAGCGTTGCGCGTGGAGCATGAAGCCACGGAAGCGGTCCTGGGGATCGGGCGAGCCGGCCGGCACCTCGGCCCGGTCGAACTCCTCGGTCACCGCGCCGTCGCCGTCGATCACCCGCACCCGCGACGAGCAGAGCACCACGTCGGGCCGTTCGTCGAGCACGTCGACGCAGCGGCGGAGGTAGTCCGGTTCGATCGTGTCGTCGTGGGCGGCCCACCGGAAGTACTCGCCGCGAGCCAACTCGACGACACGGTTGAAGTTCCAGGTGGCGCCCTGGTTGACATCGCTGCGGTAGTACTTGACCCGAGGGTCGCGGGCGGCGAACTCGCGAGCGATCTCCTCGGTCCCGTCGGTCGACCCGTTGTCGGAGACGACGACCTCGAAGTCGTCGTAGGTCTGGTTCAGGAAGGAGTCGAGCGCGGACGCGAGGTAGTTGTCGCCGTTGTACACGGGCACGCCGATGCTGACCCGCGGCGGCTTCTCGTCGGTCGCTGTCATGCTGATCGTGCCGTGTCGTGGTCGCCCTCGGGTGGTTGGCCGTTCCGCGCCCACGTCACCGTTCGACACCGATCGATCAAGCCGCCCACTTCTCGTTCCTGGTCTCACACCGGCGCCGTGTCGGTCGGCGCCGCTCGTTGCCGGAGCCGGCACTGCGGCCCCCGGCCGGCCGGACACTAACGGTCCGACCCACGGTCCGCAAGCGGTGCGGACGCCCCAGGCTGCGAACTGCGGACGTCCCGAGCCGCGATCCGAAGAGACTGCGATCGTCGCAGACCGGCCGGCAGCAGGACACCGCCGGACGCTCTCCGCCGGACAGGAAGCGACCGGGAACAGCCGTCACTCGCCACCCGGGCAAGCCGCCCCGCACGGCCCGATCGAACCGGCCGGCCACGGGCTCTCGTCGCCGACTCGGGGTTATGCTCCGCCCGTGGAAGTGGCGGGCCTGCGGGCCAAGGTCGGCCAGGTCATGGGGGTGCTCGGCGCCAAGTGGTACCTCCGGCATGCGACGTCGCTCGGGAAGCGGTGCCGGGTGTGGGGGCGGCCGATGGTCCAGAACAACGGCACGCTCGTGGTCGGCGAACGCCTCCAGCTGAACTCGTCGGTCTGGAGGTCCGAGGTGATCGTGGCGACCGGTGGTCGGCTCGAGATCGGCGACCGGGTCTTCATCAACAACGGTTGCTCGATCGGTGCGACCGAGTCGATCCGCATCGGGTCGCACTGCAACCTCGGCACCCAGGTGCAGCTGATGGACAACGATTGGCACCGGCTCGAACCCGAGCGGCGTCACGAACGCCCGCCGTCCCGGCCGGTCTCCATCGGCGACAACGTCTGGCTCGGCGCCCGCGTGCTGGTCCTCCCGGGCGTCACGATCGGCGAGGGGAGTGTGGTCGGCGCAGGGAGCGTGGTCGTGCACGACATCCCGGCGCGGTCGCTGGCGGTCGGTTCGCCGGCACGGGTGGTCCGATCGGTATGAGGCACGGCGCCGTGCCGGCGGCATCACGCGACACGCTCGGAGCAACGGCGGCATGACCACGCAGCCAGGCGGCCGGCAGGAGGGCGAGTGGATCACGCATTCGACGCTGCGCGAGGTGTACTCGAGCTGGTGGATGACGTTGCGCATCGACGACGTCGAGAAGCCCGACGGCTCGCACACCGAGCACGAGGTCGTCCGCGGCCCCGACGCGGCGGGGATGGTCGTCCTCGACCCGCAGCGCGGCGTGCTCATGATCTGGCGGCACCGGTTCATGCCCGACACCTGGGGGTGGGAGATCCCGGGAGGGGCCATCGACGCGGGGGAGGCGCCCGAGGAGGCGGCGCGCCGCGAGTGCTACGAGGAGACCGGCTGGCTGGTTCGGGGGCCCGTGCGGCACCTGAGCACCCATCACCCCTCGGTGGGCCTGGTGCACCAGACGTTCCACATCTACCTCGCCGGCTCGGCCGACCACGTGGGCGCTCCACCCGACGCCAACGAGGCCGTCCGCGTGGAGTGGCGCTCGATCGAGCAGGCTGCCGCCGACGTGAGGTCGGGGGCGATCAGCGATGCGTTCAGCCAGTTGGGTGTCGCGCTCGCACTGTCGGTCGCCGGCCACGGGGCGCTGTTCGAGGCGCCGGCGGGGTCCGACCCGCCGGTCGACCGGTGATGGCTCCGCAGGTGTGTCGCGGCCGGTTCTCACGCCTCGCGGTCCGTCCGTCACTGTCGATCGGCGCGGTTGAGCGAACGCTGAGTCTGGGGCCGAAGAACGTGTCCATGACGGCGGTTTTCCTGATGAACGGGTACGAGGGTGCGACTACCATCGTGCCCAACGGCGGAATGGAAGGATCCTGGCGGTGAAGGTTGGCATTTTGGCGGGCGGGCTCGGGAGCCGGTTGTCCGAAGAGACGACGGTGAAGCCCAAACCGATGGTGGAGATCGGCGAGCACCCGATCCTCTGGCACATCATGAAGTACTACGCCCACTTCGGGCACCACGAGTTCGCGATCGCGCTCGGGTACAAGGGCGAGTACATCAAGCGTTGGTTCGCCGATCGGGCGAGCCTCGCCGGTCACCTCAGCATCGACACGGCCAGCGGCGAGATCACGCAGTCGGGCAACGGCGGTGACGAGCAGTGGAAGGTCGACCTCATCGAGACCGGCCGCAACACCAACACCGGTGGGCGGATCAAGCGGCTCGTTCCCTATCTCGGCACCGACGGCACGTTCATGGTCACGTGGGGCGACGGACTGTCGACCGTCGACCTCGACGCACTGCTCGATTTCCACAAGAGCCACGGCAAGATCTGCACGCTGACGGCCGTCCACCCACCGGCCCGGTACGGCCACATCGAGATCGTCGGTGACCAGATCACCGAGTTCACCGAGAAGCCGCAGGCCGCCGAGGGGTGGATCAACGGTGCGTTCTTCGTCATGGAGCCCGAGATCGCCGACTACATCGACGGCGACGACACGCTGTTCGAGCGTGAACCCCTCGAGCGGCTGGCGTCGCTCGGCGAACTGATGGCGTACCAGCACACGGATTTCTGGGCGTGCATGGACACCATGCGCGACAAGGTCATGCTCGAGAAGCTGTGGGAAACCCCCCGCCCACCATGGAAGGTCTGGTCATGAAGGTTCTCGTCACCGGTCACGACGGCTACATCGGCACGATCCTCGTCCCGATGCTCCAGGCCCGCGGCCACGTCGTCGTCGGCATGGACAGCATGCTGTTCGAACCCTGCGTGTTCGGCACCAAGGTCGCACGACCCGATGTCGAGTACCGGCTCGACGTGCGCGACGCGGGCCCCGAGCATCTCGCCGACGTCGAGGCGGTGATCCACCTGGCGGGGATGAGCAACGATCCCGCCGGCGACCTGAACCCCGAGGCCACGTACGAGATCAACCACCGGGCGTCGACGCGGCTCGCCGAGATCGCCAAGGACGCCGGCGTGCAGCGGTTCCTGTTCTCCTCGTCGTGCTCGACCTACGGTGCCCACGGCGACGACTTCCTCGACGAGTCGGCCGAGTTCCTGCCGGTGACGCCGTACGGCGAGTCGAAGGTCTTCGTCGAGCGCGACCTGCACGAGCTCGCCGACGACGGGTTCACGCCGACGTACCTCCGCAACGCGACCGCCTACGGCGTCTCCGAGCGGCTGCGCGGCGACCTGGTCGTCAACAACCTGACCGGGTTCGCGGTCACCACCAACCAGGTGTTCCTGAAGAGCGACGGCTCGTCGTGGCGGCCGCTCGTGCACATCGAGGACATCTCGCGTGCCTTCTGCGTGCTGATGGAGGCCCCGCGCGACCAGGTGCACGACGAGGCGTTCAACGTCGGCGACACCGCCGAGAACTACAAGATCAGCGAGGTCGCCGAGATCGTCGGCGACGTCACCGGCGCCGAGGTCACGATGTCCGACGAGGCGTTCAACGACCTGCGCAACTACCGCGTGAACTGCGACAAGTTGGTCGGGCGGTTCCCCGAGGCGAAGCCGCAGTGGACGGTCCGACGCGGCGCCGAGTCGCTCAAGGCCGCGATGGAGGCCAACGGCCTCACGATCGACGACCTCGAGGGCGCCCAGTTCATGCGTCTGCGCAAGCTGCAGGAGAACATGAGCAACGGCACCCTCGGCAACGACCTGCGTTGGCTCGGCAACGACGCGGTGGTCTCATGACCGCCATCAGCGCCTGCCGCGGCTGCGGGTCGGCCGAGCTCAAGCAGTTCCTCGACCTCGGGGAGACGCCGCTCGCTGACGCACTCGTCACCGATGCGATCGTCAGCGAGCCGTCGCTCGAAGAGCGATTCCCGCTGGCCGTCGCCTTCTGTCCGGTGTGCGCCCTCGTGCAGATCACCGAAGACGTCGAGCCGACGAAGCTGTTCGTCGACAACTACCTGTACTTCTCGTCGTTCTCCGACCACCTGCTCCGGCACAGCCGCGAGCACGCGCTCAACCTGATCGCGACCCGCGGCCTCGACGCCGACTCGCTGGTCGTCGAGCTGGCCAGCAACGACGGCTACCTGCTCAAGAACTTCGTCGACGAGGGGGTCCCGGTCGTCGGCTTCGATCCCGCTCCCGATCAGGCCGAGGCGGCCAACCGGATCGGGGTGCCGACGCGCGCCGAGTTCTTCGGGCTCGAGGCGGCGAAGGCGCTCCGGGCCGAGGGCAAGGCCGCCGACGTGATCATCGCCAACAACGTGATGGCCCACATCCCCGACCCGAACGACTTCGTCGCGGGCATGGCCCACCTGCTCGCCGACGACGGCTTGATCACCGTCGAGAACCCCAGCGTGTGGGACCTGGTCGACCGGGTCGCGTTCGACACGATCTACCACGAGCACTTCTTCTACCACTCGTGCACCTCGGTCAAGAACCTCGTCGAACGGCACGGCCTCCACCTCAATCACGTCGAGTACTTCCCCGACCTGCACGGCGGCACGAACCGTTGGCACATCGGCCATCGCGATGACCCCAGCCCGCACGTGCTCGAGCGGCTGGCGGCCGAGCACGAGGCGGGCCTCGACGACTTCGAGTTCTTCGCCAACTTCGGCGGCAAGGTCGACACCCTTCGCCGCGACCTGCTCGACCTCCTCGGAGCGCTCAAGGCCGAGGGCAAGACCATCGCCGCGTACGGCGCGGCGGCCAAGGGCGCCACCATGGTCAACGCCACGGGCATCGGCACCGAGCTGGTCGACTACGTGGTCGACCGCAACGTCCACAAGCAGGGCCGCTTCATGCCGGGGACGCACCAGCCGATCGTCGACCCCGCGATCCTCGTCGACGACCCGCCCGACGCCTTGCTGCTGCTGGCGTGGAACTTCGCGTCGGAGATCATGGCGCAACAGTCCGAGTACGCCGACAACGGCGGCCGTTTCATCGTGCCCGTCCCCTCGCCGGAGCTGATCTGATGACCTCGACACCCACGCTGCCGGCAGGCGGCAACACCGCCGACCGGCCGATCGACCGGCCGTGCCCGCTCTGTGGCGCCACGACGCTCACGGTCTTCTTCGAGGAGGGGCACGTGCCGACCAACAGCTGCCTGCTGCTCGACGACCCCGCCGAGGCGGCCGACTTCCCACGGGGCGAGCTCGTGATCGCGTTCTGCGACACGTGCGGCTTCGTCACCAACACGGCGTTCGTGCCGGGGCAGGCCGAGTACTCACAGCGCTACGAGGAGACCCAGGGCTTCTCGCCTCGCTTCATGGCGTTCGCCACCGAGCTCGCCGAGCGATGGGTCTCCGACTACGGGCTCGCCGACAAGACGGTGCTCGAGATCGGTTGCGGCAAGGGCGAGTTCCTGATCGAGATGGCCAAGGCCGGCGCAGGCCACTGCATCGGCATCGATCCGGGCGTCCATCCTGAGCGCATCGACGATCCCGAGGCCGCCGACATCGAGTGGATCGCCGACTTCTACGACGAGCGCTACACCCACATCGACGCAGACGTCGTCATCTGCCGTCACACGCTCGAGCACATCCCCGACGTGGCCGAATTCATGACGACCATCCGCGACTCCATCGGTGACCGCCCCGACACCGTCGTGCTGTTCGAGTTGCCCGACGTGCGCCGGGTGCTCGAAGAGGTCGCGTTCTGGGACATGTACTACGAGCACTGCTCGTACTTCAGCCTCGGGTCGCTCGCCCGGCTGTTCCGGCAGACCGGCTTCGAGGTGGTCGAGCTGTCGATGGAGTACGACGACCAGTACCTCTTGATCGCGGCCCGGCCGTCGACGGTCCCGGCTGCCGGTGAACCGCTGCCCGAGGAGGACGACCTCGACCGCCTCCGCGAGGGCGTCGCCGCGTTCCGCAGGGGATACGACGAGCTCGTCGGCGGGTGGCGCGAGCGCATCGCCGACCTCAGCGCGGCCGGCGGCCGCGCCGTGATCTGGGGTTCGGGATCCAAGGGCGTGTCGTTCATCTCGAACCTGGCGCTCGGTGACGAGCTGGCGGCCGCCGTCGACATCAACCCGCACAAGTGGGGCAAGTTCATGGTCGGCTCGAATCACGAGATCGTGTCGCCCGACGCGCTCACGGGCATCGAGCCGGACCTGGTCGTGGCGATGAACCCGATCTACGTCGACGAGATCGGCTCGCAACTCGACGAGCTCGGCGTCGAGACCGAGCTCACCGCGCTCTGAGGGGCACACCCGTGCAGTCCTCGTGTCCCGTCTGCGGCTCGTCCGAACGCGACGACATCCTGTCGCTCCCGCAGCTCCCGGTCCTGGTCAACGCGCAAGTCCGACCCGACGAGGCGCCCGACGTGGCGCGCGGCGACATGGACCTGGTCGTCTGCCTCGGGTGCGGTCATCTCTACAACCGCTCGTTCGACAACGACCTGATGGACTACGACGCGGCCTACGAGAACACGTTGCACTTCTCGAAGCAGTTCCAGACGTTCGCCCGCGGGCTCGCCGGCCGCCTGGTCGACGAGCACGGTCTGGCGGGTGCCACGGTCGCCGAGCTCGGCTCGGGTCCCGGCCACTTCCTCTCGATGCTGTGCGAAGCCGGGGTGGCCGAGGGCATCGGCTACGACCCCAGCTACGACCCGAATCGCCTCGGGGCGCCCGATCATCCCGCGGTCACGATCTCCACGGCGATGTTCCCCGCCGACGGATCGCTGCCGGCGAAGCTGGCGTTCTCGCAACACGTGCTCGAACACCTCCACGACCCGGTCTCGGCGCTCGCCGCCCAGCGGGAGGCGGTCGCCGCTCAGGAAGGGGCCGTCTACTCCGAGGTGCCCAACGGTGAGCTGATGCTCGAGCAGTGTGCGCTCTGGGATCTGGTGTACGAGCACTTGTCGTACTTCGTGCCCACCTCGCTGCGGCTCGCCTGCACGCTGGCCGGGCTCGAGCCCACCGCCGTCGGGGCCGACTTCGGCGGGCAGTTCCTCTGGTGCGAGGCGGTGCCGGCCGACGGTGGGCGCGATGGCGAGGCCGACACCGAGGCGGTCGCTGCCGCGGTGGCCGCTGCCCGCGCATTCGGCGTCGCGGCGACCGAACGGGTGGCCTCGGCACGCCGCGACCTCGCTGCGTTCGCGGACGAGGGACCTGTGGCCCTGTGGGGCGCCGGCTCGAAGGGCATGACGTACCTGAATCTCGTCGCCGACGTCGCGCCCGTCGCGGGTGTCGTCGACATCAACCCGCGCAAGGCGGGCTGGGGCGTTCCGGGCACCGATCTGGTCATCAGCGGCCCGGAGGCGATGGCCGACGTCCGGCCGCGGACCGTCCTGGTGGCGAACCCCGTGTACGTCGACGAGATCTCGGCGGAGTTGAGCGGTCTCGGGGTGTCGGCGGACGTCCGTCCCCTCTGGGGGTGAGCGTCGTGGGCGGTCGTTCGATCCCGTCCCGGTGCGCTCCGGGACGAGTCGGGTACGGTCGGTCGTATGGCGGGCGGTGAGCCGGGGAGCGTGGCGGTGGTCGTGCCGGCCTACAACGCGGCCGACTTCCTCGCCGAGACGCTGACGAGCATCGTCGAGCAGACCGTCGACCAGTGGTCGTGCGTCGTGGTCGACGACGGTTCGACCGACGCCACCGCCGACGTGGTGGCCGAGTTCGCGGCGTCCGACCCGCGGATCCGCCTCGTGCAGCAGGCCAACGCGGGCGTAGCGGCGGCCCGCAACACCGGCATCCGTGCGACCCAGAGCGAGTACCTGCTGTTCCTCGACGCCGACGATCTGCTCGAACCCGATGCGATCGAGCGGCTGCGAGCGGTGCTGGTCGCGGCGCCGGATGCGCCGGCCGCCCACGGCACCGCCACGGTGATCGACGCCGGCGGCGGTCATTCGACGGCACGCGGGTACGAGCAGGAGTTCGGACGGCGGCGGCTGGTCGAAGCGCAGCGCGGGCCGGTGCTGCGACCGCGGACCGAGCCGGTCCCGGCGAGCAGTCCGACCGGCCCCGAGACGCTGCTGCTGCGGAACCCGGTGACGACGCCCGGCCAGGCGCTCGTTCGACGGTCGGCGCTGCAGCGGACCGAGTGGTTCGACGTCGAGGCGCCGCCGTCCGAGGACTGGGATCTCTGGATCCGCCTGTCGCGGCAGGGCCCGCTCGAGTTCCTGCCCGAGCCGATCATCCGGTACCGGTCACACGAGGGCGGCGCGTCCCGACAGCTGTCGACGATGCGCAAGGCCGAGCTCCGCGTCCGCCACAAGGCCGTCCGCGCCGCCCGGGCGGCGACCGACGGCGCGGGGGCCGGCGCCGAGCGACTGGCTCGTCGGGGCCTGCGCGCGGTCGAGCTGACGCGAGCCGGCGAGCGGGCGAGGTCGGCGTTCCACCGGCTCGTTCGCGGCGACGTCCGAGAGGCCGGCCGCGACGCCGTCAGGACGGGGTCGTCGCTGTACCAGGTCGTGTGGTCCCTGCTCCCGACGGTGCGGTGAGGCGGTTGCCCGGTCGCGGGCGAGGCTCACGAGGGTTCGGGTGCCCGATCGCGGAAGAGGCGGCGCGCCAGGTCGGCGGCACCGGCGGCACCGAGTGCGGCGAACAGCTCGGCGTACCGGCGCACCATCGTGGCCTCGTCGAGCTCGTTGACGGCACGGTGTTCGGCCGCCCGCCCGAGGCGCGCCCGCAGCTCGTCATCGGTTCGGAGCTCGACCAGCGCGCTCCGGAGCGCGGCGACGTCGTCGGGTCGGATGAGCCGGCCGGTCTCGCCGTCACGCACGGCCTCCGACACCCCGCCGACGTCGGTCGCGATGCTCGGTACGCCGTACATCGCGGCTTCGACGTACACGAGCCCGAAGCCCTCGAGGCGGCTGGGGAGGGCGAAGAGGTCGCACGCCGCGAACAGCGCGCCGACGTCCTCGAGCCGCCCGACGAACCTCGCATCGACGTGTTCGGCCGACGCCGCCTGGTCTTCGAGCTGCGGCAGCACCGGTCCGGTGCCGCCAACGACCAGGATCGTGTCGGCGAGCGGCTCGCAGTCCATCGCGTCGATCAGCTTGTCGACGCCCTTGTACTCGACGAGGCGGGCGAGCGTGCCGACGACGAACACGTCGTCGTCGATCGCCAGCGCCCGCCGCGCGCTGTCACGGTCGATCCGTGTCGTGGGCACGTCGACCCCGCACGGGATCACGGTGATCCTCCCGGGGGGCACGCCGGCCTCGCGCAGCACGGTCCTGGTGGCGCCGGCGAAGGTGGTGACCTGGTTCACGACGCGAGCGCCCAGCGCCGTCATCAGCCGCTTCCGCCGCGACTCGCCGGTCCACTCGGTCGGATGGTGGATCGAGGCGACGACGGGGCGCCGCAGGCCGGCGCCGCGGGTGCCGAGGACGTCCCACAACGAGAGGAAGTTGTCGCCGTAGTGGAGGTTGACGATGTCGGGGTCGACGTCGCGGACCAGCTGCCGGAGTGCGCGGGCCGACCCGGGGGAGTGGGGCGCGGCTGCGTCGAGGACCGCCGGATGGATCTCGGCGTCGACCCCCTGGTCGAGGCACCAGCGGCGCAGCTCGTCGGCGTTGTCGTCCTCGGGGAAGAACGTGCGGACCTCGGCGCCCGCGGCGGAGAGCCCGCGGGCGAGTCCGCACACGACCCGTTCCATGCCACCGATGTTGGAGGCGGTGCTCGCCAGCATGATCGACGTCACCGCGGCACCATACACCGGCGCCGTGATGTCTCCCGGGTGCCGCACGGGCGCCCGGTCGACGTGCCCGGTCGAGCCGCGCCACGACGTGCGTCGCGATCTCCGTGGGTCGACACCGGGGCCGTTCGGGCGACCGCTGCGCGGCCGGGGCCGGCGGGCCGTCGCGTGCTCGTTCCGGCCCGCCTCATCGCTGGTACCCTGCTCGGGCTCCTCCCGCAACCCTCCGACGGACCGATGACAGGACACCTCCCCCCACCGTGCTGCGAACCCGGTGACCTGCGACGACACGGTTCGATCGACCGGCGACGCAGTGGTCCACGGGCGTGCCGCCGGCAGTCGCGAGAGGCGTCCGGTGGCGGTTGAGACGGTGGCCGGGGCGGCGCCCGACGACGCAGCTGCCGGACCGACCCTGACCGTCGTCATCCCGACCTACAACCGGCGCGAGCGCCTGCATCGCGTGCTGGTCGCACTCGGCGAGCAGCGCGGCGCCGGGCAGTTCGAGACCGTCGTCGTGTCGGACGGCTCCACCGACGGCACCGACGAGTATCTCGCCAGCGAGCGGGTTCCGATCCCGCTCGTCGCGTGCCGGCAGGCGAACAGCGGCCCCGCCCGCGCTCGCAACCGCGGGATCGAGGCCGCGACCGGCGAGCTGGTCCTCTTCCTCGACGACGACGTCGTCCCGGGTCCGGACCTCGTCCGCGAGCACCTCGCGTCGCACCGTCGTCTCGGCGATCGTGCGGTGGTCATCGGCCCGATGCTCAACCCCCCCGACCACGACATGTCCGTCTGGGTCGAGTACGAACAGGCGATGCTGGCGAAGCAGTACGAGGCGATGGAGCGAGGCGACTGGTCCGCCACGGCGCGCCAGTTCTACACCGGCAACGCATCGCTGCGGCGTGCGCACCTCATCGCCTCCGGTGGCTTCGACACCGAGTTGCGGCGGGCCGAGGACATCGAGCTCGCGCTCCGGCTGGCGTCGATGGGACTCGAGTTCGCCTACGTGCCCGAGGCTGCCGGCCTCCACTACGCCGAGCGGAGCTTCGAGTCGTGGCGCCAGATCGCGCGTGCGTACGGCCGCAACGACGTGCACTTCTCGCGTGAGCCCGAGCACGCCGACGTCCTGCGCTTCGTGCTCGACCACTACGGACGACGCAACCTGCTGATCCGGGCGGTCGTCCGCCTCGCAGCGGGCCGTCCGGCCGTCACGCGCGCCGTCGATCGTGCGCTCCTCGCGACCGCCTCGCAGGGCGAGTCGGTGGGCGGCGGGCGGCTGTCCCGCGCCGCCCTGAGCGGCATCTACAACCTCGAGTACTACACCGGCGTCATCGAGGCGCTGGGCGGTCGGCGGGAGTTCTGGCGCGCGCGGCGACGGCTCGTGATCCTGCCGCGGGTCCGGTGGGTGTTCGATCGATGCCGCGAGCTCCCGGGCATGCCGTCGCGGACCGGGCGGAGCGCATGATGCGGCGAGCGGTCGGTCGAGGGCCCGGGTCGGCTGGCGCCGCACGAGGCCGGACCGGCGTGCTCTTCATGCAGTCACAGGACTTCTTCGGTGCCGATTCCCAGATCCATGCGTCGATCATGCGCCACCTCGACCGCGACCGGTTCGAGGTGCACTGCGCGATCCCGCGCGACGAGCGCGGCGAGCGCTGCGCGTCGTCGCAGGCGGTCCGCGCCGTGCCCGACGTCCACATCCGCCCCACCGACTTCGGACCTTCGCTCGAACAGCGGTCGGTCGGCGGGCTCCTGCGCCGTGCGGTCCCCGACGTGCTGCCGGCCGTGTGGAGCCTGCTCGGGCTCGCCTGGTACGTGCGCCGCCGCCGGATCCGGGTCGTGCACTGCACCGAGAAGCCCCGGGACGCGATCTACGGCACCGTCGTCGCCAAGCTCGGCGGCGCCCGCTGCGTGATCCACGTCCATGTGAAGGCCGAGACGTGGATCCGGGGGAGCGTGCGGCGGGCGATGGGGCACGCCTGCGCCCTCATCGGGGTCAGCGAGTTCGTCGCCGGCTCGATCCGCGACCTCGGGTACGACCCCGCCAAGGTCACCGGTGTCCTCAACGGACTCGAGCTCGACGATTGGCACGACCGCGACGTCGACACCGAGGCGATCCGCCGCGAGTTCGGCGTCGCCCCCGGTGCGCCGCTCATCGTCAGCGCGTCCCGCCTGTACCGGTACAAGGGCCAGCACGATCTGCTGGCCGCCCTGCCCGACGTGGTCGCGCGGTTCCCCGACCTCAAGGTGCTGATCGTGGGCGCCGACGACCCCCGAGGACATCCCGGCGAGGAGCGGTACTCCGACGTGCTGCGGGGGCTGTGCGACGAGCTCGACCTGAACCGGAACGTCGTGTTCACCGGTTGGCGCTCCGACGTGCGTGAGCTGATGACGGCCAGTGACGTCTACGCGATGCCGAGCTTCGAAGAGCCGTTCGGCATGGTGTTCACCGAGGCGATGCACCTCCGGCGACCCGTCGTCGCCCTGAACAACGGGGGGACGCGTGAGGTCGTCGAGCACGGGCGATCGGGCCTGCTGTCCGAGCCGGGTGACGTACCCGAGATCGCCCGCAACCTGTTGACCCTGCTCGACGACGACGCCTTGCGGCGACGGATGGGGGCCGACGGCCGTCGGCGGGTCGTCGAGCTGCTCAACTCCGAGCGGATGGCCGACGACGTCGAGCGGGTCTACGAGCGCATGCTCGCCGGGTGAGCGGCGCACGTTCCCGCCCTCCCCGCAGCAGGAGCGGCTCAGGCCGGCCGCACGTGCGCCACCGTGCGCAGGGTGTCGACGATGCGCTTCGCGTTGGCCCTCGCGTCGTGTTCCGCTGCGGCGAGGGCGCGGGCCTCGCGACCACACGAGAGGCGATACGCGCGGTCGCCGACCAGCTTCCGCAGGGCCGCGATGAGCGCCTCGACGTCGCCGACGGGCACGAGCTCGCCGGTGACCCCCTGGCGGACGATCTCGCTGATCGCACCGACGTCGGTCGACACGAGCGGGAGACCGCTCGCCGCCGCCTCGGCCAGCACCATCGGGAGGCAGTCGCCGAGCGTCGGGAGGCAGAAGACGTCGGCGTGGTGGTACTGCTCGATCAGACCGGGGCTGTTCGCAGTGAGGCTCCGATGGACGACGACGCCAGGTCCGGGCTCGACGTCTGCGGTGGTGACGAGGTGCAGCTCGACGGCCGGTAGGTCGGGTTCGTGCGCGAGCCGCCGGCACGCTTCGATCAGGAGGTCGCCGCCCTTCCGCCTGAGGTCGCCGCCGACGAAGAGCACGCGCACCGGCCCGTCGGACGAGGTGCCCGTGTCCGCAGGACGCGACCACCGCTCGAGGTCGACGCCCGGGGCGATCACGCTGACCTTGTCGGTCGGGATGCCGTACCCGTCGCGGAGGCCGAGCCGCGCCCATTGGCTCCACGTGACGAGGTGGGCCGCCCGGCTGAAGCAACGCCGGTTCGCCTCGAACTTCGCCCGCTCGAGCCATCGCGGACCGAGATCGTGGGCGTAGAACTCGCCGAGCTCGTCGTACTGGAGCGGGGTGGCATCGATCGAGACCACCGTGGGAACCCGCCGCATGGCCCGGCCGAGCAACACGGCGGGGACCTGCGTGTGGACGAACATCGCGTCGATCTCCCGGCGCCCGTCGCCAGTGGGACGTCGAAGACGTCGAAGGCCTCGGCGGGCACGTAGCCCCGCCCGCACCGTCCAGTTCGACCAGATGGGGTTCGGGATCCGGTGCTCGTCGATCGCGAACTCGACGGGCACGATGTGCGCCTCGAGCGTCGGATCGGCCGGCGGGACCAGGGCGCGCAGATTGGCGCTGTGGGTGATGTGACCGAGTGTCTGCTCGAGCACGAACGCCGCCGTCCACGAACCGTTCGACGTCGTCACCCGCACCTCCAATCGTTGATCCGCCGCGGCCCGGCCGTCCGTGGCGAGCTCGGCGCCCGATGCTACCGCCGGCGGCGTGGCGGCGATCGTGCCCTCCCGGTCCATTGGAATCCTCAGCCACTCGGCGCGTCTTCAACGTTCCGTGCCAGCTCAACCACACAGTGTGGTCGTTCACATGATGTTCACCCGTCAGAGTGAAATTCTGCTGGCGATGCCGCCATCGCGGGTGATAAGAAACAGGCAGTGACTACTTAGGCGGAAAGTCAGGTCAAGCAAATGAGCGGGACGAGTTCCGTGAAGTCTCCGGCGGGAGACCTCACAGAGATTTCACAATCCCCAGGGAGCCCGATGGCGCTTCCCGGGGACTTTCGATCACCACGGTCACGGGCCGCGGTCCGGATGAAGCGGCGGCTCATGGTCGCCGACGCGGTGGCAGTCGTCAGTGGTCTGGCGTTCGCGTTCATCGCGCAGCGCATCGTCCGGCCGGTCCCGAGCTTCATCGTCACCGATCAGGCGACGCTGGTGATCGCCAGCCTGCCCGGCTTCGTCGTGGGTGCGCTCGTGAGCCGGTTGTACCTCGCCCGCGCCAACGAGCGACACGCCGAGGAGACGGCCAACGTCGTCCGCGCCGTGGCGATCGGCGTCGGCTGGATGGTCGTGCTCGCGTTCGCCCTGCAGTTCAAGGATCTGTCCCGGCTGTGGGTGTTCCTCGTCGCCGTCAGCACGGCCGGCACGTTGCTGGCCGAGCGCTACTGCGCCCGCCGGGTGTTCGAGCGGATGCGTGCCTCGGGCCGGATGACGCGGCGCATCGTGATCGTCGGCACCGACTCCCATGCGGTCGCGATGCTCCACACGTACCAGCGCAACCCCGAGCTCGGCTACGAGGTCGTCGGGTTCGTCGGCAACGACGACATCGGTACTCGCGGTGGCGTCGACGTGCTCGGTCGGCTCGACCAGCTCAGCCGGGTGCTCGCCGAGCAGGACGCCGTCGGCGTCGTCGTCTCGCTCGCCTCGGTGAGCCAGGAGGACGTGAACCTGCTCACGCGGCGGCTCACCGACGCCGGGTACCACGTCGCGCTCTCGTCGGCGCTCAACGACATCGACGTCACCCGTCTTCGACCCCAGTCGCTCGACGGTCGCACGTTGATCTACGTCGAGCCGGTGATGCGTCACGGCATGCACGTGCTGGCCAAGCGCGTGTTCGACGTGGCGCAGGCGTCGCTCATCATCCTCATCACCGCACCGGTGTTGCTCGCCTCGATGATCGCGATCAAGATCGACAGCCGCGGGCCGGTCCTGTTCCGCCAGGTCCGCGTCGGCCGCAACGGCCGTCACTTCACCATGGTCAAGCTGCGCACGATGGTCGTCGACGCCGAGCACCGGCAGGCCGAGCTCCTCGAGCACAACGAGGTCGACGGCCCGCTGTTCAAGATGTCGAACGATCCGCGCGTCACGCGGGTCGGACGCTGGCTCCGGAAGCTGTCGATCGACGAGCTCCCGCAGCTGGTCTCGGTCATCAGGGGCGACATGAGCATGGTCGGTCCGCGACCTGCCCTCCCGCACGAGGTCGAGCAGTGGGACGACGTGCTCCGCGAACGCCTCCGCGTGCCACCGGGCCTCACCGGCCTGTGGCAGGTGTCGGGTCGATCGAACTCGAGCTTCGAGGACTACCGCCGCCTCGACCTGTACTACGTCGACAACTGGTCGCTGCTCCACGACGTACGGATCTGTGCGCGAACCGTCGGTGTGATCCTGAGCGGCCGTGGCGCCGCCTGATCGTCGATTCGACCACGACAACGATCGGGGTGCCAACATGACGGACCGTCCGCACATCGCCATCGTCGGGACCGGCTACGTCGGGCTCACCACCGGTGCCTGCCTCGCCCATCTCGGCTTCCCGGTCGTGTGCTGCGACATCGACGAGCGCAAGGTCGCTGCGCTCCGATCGGGCGTGATCCCAATCGTCGAGGACGGGCTCGGTGAGATCGTCCACCGGTCGGTCGAGGCCGGCAGGTTGTCGTTCGAGCTGGGTGTCGATCGGGTGCGAGAGGTCGACGTCGTCTTCCTGTGCGTGCCCACGCCGCAGGACGAGGACGGCTCGGCCGACCTGCGGTACGTGCGTGAGGCGGCGAGCGAGATCGGTCCGCTGCTGCGTCCGGGTGCCGTCGTCGTCAACAAGTCGACCGTGCCGGTCGGGTCGTTCGGCGTCGTCGGCGAGACGCTGGCGCGCGACGACGTCCAGGTCGTGTCCAACCCCGAGTTCCTGCGGGAGGGCTCGGCGGTCCACGACTTCCTGCACCCCGACCGCGTCGTCATCGGCACCGACCAGCAGGCCGCCGGTGACCTGGTCGCCTCGCTGTACGGCTCGCTCGACTGCGAGATCGTCCGCACCGACCCGACCTCGGCCGAGCTCATCAAGTACGCCGCGAACGGCTTCCTGGCGATGAAGATCTCGTTCGTCAACAGCGTCGCCGCCCTGTGCGAACACGTCGGCGCCGACGTCGCCAGCGTGGTCGACGGCATCGGCTCCGACCGGCGCATCGGTCGGGCGTTCCTCAATCCGGGTCCGGGCTGGGGCGGGAGCTGCTTCCCGAAGGACTCGCGAGCGCTCGTGTCGACGGCCGACGAGCACGGGTACGACTTCTCGTTGATGCGAGGTGTGATCGACATCAACGAGCAGCAGTACGAGCGGATGATCGACAAGGTCGTGCGGGCCTCCGGCCGCATCGGGTCGGACCGGCTCGACGGGCTCGTGGTCGGCGTGCTCGGGCTCACCTTCAAGGCGGGCACCGACGACCTGCGCGAATCGCCGAGCCTGCGGGTGATCGACGGGCTCCGATCGCGAGGTGCCGCGGTTCGGGCCTACGACCCCACGACGATCGGCGACGTGCACCCGGTTCACGAGGCGCGCCTGGCGGGTCTGCACCGCTGCGGCACGCCGCTCGACGCGGCGGTCGACGCCGACGTCGTCGTGCTGCTGACCGAGTGGCCCGAGTTCGTCGACATCGATCCCGACAAGCTGGCCGACATGATGCGCGGCGATGCCGTGGTCGACTGCCGCAACCTGCTCGACGGCGCCGCGCTGCGCGACGCAGGGCTGCGGTACGAAGGCGTCGGCCGGAGCTGACCGCACCGACCGGCTGCGGCGAGGCCGGTCAGACGTTGAAGCGGAACTCCATGACGTCGCCGTCGAGGCCGACGTAGTCCTTGCCCTCGACGCGCAGCTTGCCGGCCTCGCGGGCGGCCTGCCACGAACCGAGCGTCAGCAGCTCGTCCCACTGGATGACCTCGGCCCGGATGAAGCCGCGTTGGAAGTCGGTGTGGATGCGCCCGGCGCACACCGGTGCGGTGGATCCCTCGAAGAACGTCCACGCGCGCGACTCCTTCTCGCCGGTCGTGAAGAACGTGCGGAGCCCGAGCAGGTGGTAGGCCGAGCGGACCATCCGGAACAGCGCGCCCTCGCCGAGACCGAGGCCCTCGAGCATCTCGGCTCGCTCGGCCGGGTCGACGATCGCGGCGGCCTCGGCCTCGAGCTGGACGCACATGCCGATCACCTCGACGTTGTCGCCGGCGTCGTTGAACTCGGCCGCGACCCGAGCCTCTGCGGCGGGGATGTCGTCGAGCTCGTGCTCGCCGACGTTGACCACGGCGAGCACGCGACGGTTCGTCAGCAGGAAGTACGGCGCCAGCGCGTCGCGGGTGTCGGGTGTCAGCCCGGCCCGGTAGAGCGGCCGCCCCTCGGACAGCGCGTCGTTGGCGATCCTGAGCGCGTCGAGGTCGTCGCCCAGCGACTTGTCGAGCTTCGAACGCCGCTCGACGTCGGCGAGCCGCTTCTCGACGGTCTCGAGATCGGCGAGGGCGAGCTCGAGCTCGACGACCCGCAAGTGCTCGAGCGGGTCGGACGAGCCGGTGACGTCGTCGTCGTCGAACGCCCGCAGCACGAACACGATCGCGTCGACCTCGCGGATGTTGGCGAGGAACTTGTTGCCGAGACCCTCGCCCTTCGATGCCCCCTCGACGAGGCCGCCGATGTCGACCACCTCGACGGTGGCATGGATCGTCTTCTTCGACGCCGACATCGCGGCGAGTCGCTCGAGTCGCTCGTCGGGCACCCTGGCGACACCGATGTTCGGGTCCTTGGTCGCGAACGCATAGGGCGCAGCGAGCGCGCCACCGCCGGTGAGCGCGTTGTAGAGCGACGACTTGCCCGCGTTGGGCAGCCCGACCAGACCGAAGCGTTCCATGGACTGGCGCAGGCTATCGAGGCATCGAGGCCGTCCTCGCAGCTGCGCGCCGCCGGTCGCAGCGGCTCACCGGTGGACAGCGGACCGGAACCACTCGATGGTGCGTTCGAGACCGGTGCGGAGGTCGATCGCCGGCGACCATCCGAGCTGTTCGCTCGCGATCGTGATGTCGGGCCGGCGGACCTTCGGGTCGTCGGACGGCAGGTCGCGGAACACCTTCTGCGACGACGACCCCGTGAGCTCGAGCACGAGGTCGGCGAGCTCGAGCATGGTGAACTCGTTGGGGTTGCCGACGTTGACCGGACCGGCGAGGGGCCCGTCGAGCACGGCGAGCAGCCCTTCGATCTCGTCGTCGACGAAGCAGAAGCTGCGCGTCTGGCTCCCGTCGCCGTAGATGGTCAGCGGCTCGCCGCGGAGCGCCTGGTTGACGAGGTTGCTGACGACGCGACCGTCATCGGCCTGCATCCGCGGTCCGTACGTGTTGAAGATCCGCACGATCCGCACGTCGAGCGACTTCGACCGGTGGTACGCCATCGTGAGCGCCTCCGCGAACCGCTTCGCCTCGTCGTACACGGAACGTTCGCCGATCGGGTTGACGTTCCCCCAGTAGTGCTCGGGCTGGGGGTGGACCAACGGGTCGCCGTACACCTCGCTGGTCGACGCCAGGAAGAACCGTGCGCCGCGCTCGACGGCGAGATCGAGCAGGCGGTGGGTGCCGATGCTGCCGACGTCGAGGGTGTCGATCGGACGTCGCAGGTACTCGGGAGGCGACGCCGGGCTGGCGAGGTTGACGACGCCGTCGACCCGGTCGAGCTGTGCATCGAGACCGGGTTGCACCACGTCGTGGTCGATCGAGCGGAAGCGGTCGTGGCCGGCCAGGTGTTCGATGTTCGTGCGACGACCGGTCGAGAAGTTGTCGACGCAGATCACGTGGTCGCCGCGATCGAGGAGCCGATCACAGAAGTGCGAGCCGAGGAACCCGGCACCCCCGGCGACGACGACGTGGCGATCGCCCGTCATCGCCGGCCGACGCCGTCGTAGTCGAGACCGGCGGCGCGGACCTCGCCGGGGTCGAGCAGGTTGCGGCAGTCGACGAGCGTGTCGCCGCGCATGACGTCGGCGATCTTGCCGAGGTCGAGCTCTTCGAACTCCGGCCACTCGGTGAGGACGACGACGGCGTCGGCGCCGGTCGCAGCGTCGATCGCCGTGCCGCGCACCTCGTAGCCGGCGAGGCGGTCGCGTTGGACGGCATTGAGCTCGCCGGTGGTGGTCGGGTCGTACGCCTGGACGGCGGCGCCGTGACGCCGGAGCTCGTCGAGGATGCGCAGGCTCGGCGACTCGCGCAGATCGTCGGTGCCGGCCTTGAACGTCAGCCCGAGCGCCCCGACGACGCGACCCGAGAGGCGATCGTGCTCGAAGAGGCCCAGCGCGCTGATGATCTTGTGCACCATGCGCTCGTACTGCTGTTCGTTGATGTCGATCACGCCGCGCATCAGCGAGAAGTCGTACCCGTGGTCGGCGGCGATCGCGACGAGCGCACGCGAGTCCTTCGGGAAGCAGCTGCCGCCCCAACCGGGGCCCGGCTTGAGGAACTCGCTGCCGATGCGATGGTCCGATCCGATGCCGGCCACGACGCTGCTGATGTCCGCGCCGACCTGCTCGCACATGGCTGCGACGCTGTTCACGAACGAGACCTTCATCGCCAGGAAGCCGTTCGCCGCGTACTTGATCGTCTCGGCCGACGCCGGGTCGGTGAGGATGAACTCGGTGTCGAGCGACTCGTACAACGCACGAACCGCCGCAGCGGCGGCATCGCTCTCGGCACCGATGACCACTCGGTCGGGGTTCAGGAAGTCGTGGACCGCCGTGCCCTCGCGCAGGAACTCGGGGTTGGAGACCACGTCGACGTCGGTTCTGTCGAGCGCGTCGCTCACCACGTGGAACGACCCGACCGGCACGGTGGACTTGTTCACGACCACTGCGCCGGTCTTGAGCGCCGGCCCGATCGAGGCGGCAGCTGCCTCGACGTAGCTGAGGTCGGCCGACCCATCGTCGTCCTGGGGTGTCGGCACGCACAGGAACACGACGTCGGCACCCGACACGGACTCGGTCGGATCGGTGGAGAAGTGGAGGCGTCCGGCTGCCGACATGTCGCGGACGATCTCTGCCAGGCCGGCTTCGACGATCGGCAGGTGGCCGAGTCGTAGCCGCTCGATCTTGTCGACGTCGATGTCGACGCAGGTGACGGTCGAGCCCAGCTGGGCGAGGCACGCCCCCGTCGTCAGCCCGACGTAGCCGGTGCCGACGACGGCGACCGTGTTGTCAGTGGGTCTCATGGGTCCGGATCATGGCAGCCGGTGTGCGCAGGATGATCCTGATATCGCCGGTCGGTGACCAGTTCTCGACGTAGTCGACGTCGAGCGCATCGCGCTCCTGTTGGCTCAGCGACGAGCGGCCGCTCGTCTGCCAGAGCCCGGTGAGGCCGGGCCGCATCGATCGATAGGCGTCCTGGACGTACGGCGGGCGGAGCAACAACTGAGCCCGCTCGACGGGACGCACGCCGACGATGCTCATCTCACCGCGCAGCACGTTGATCATCTGCGGCAGTTCGTCGAGCGACGTCGCCCGGAGGAAGCGCCCGACCCGGGTGATTCGCGGATCGTCCGGTGGCAGTTTGAAGGCATTCCGGGCGTATTCGCCGTGGGCCACGTCACACGCCAGCACCGCCTCGTGCGTGCCGTCTGCCATGGTTCGGAATTTCAGCATCGAGAAGGACTCGCCGTGGTGGCCGACCCGAGCTTGCCGGAAGAGGGCGGGGCCCCGACTGGTGAGCCTGATCGCAGCGGCGATGAGGAGCATCGCGGGGGCAGTGACGAGCAGCATGCAGGCCGCGACCGTCACGTCCACCCCTCGTTTCGCCTTGTGTCTGACAGACACCGGCGATCCGGTCCCGATCGTGCCTACCTGTGTCACTGGTGCCTCTCGATTGCGTGGTCAACACTGCTCGACCCGGCCCGCTTCGGCAACGATACCCGGTCCGGCGTTGCGGGATCTTACCTGGCGGGGCGGATCTCGGACGCGATCCGGGTTCCGGTCGAGCCGTCCCGACGACGGCCGCGCTGCGCCTCGACGAGCGCCGGCGAGTGTGTCCGGGGACGGTGCGGCCGGCGGCCCCGTCGACGTGAGGCGACGGGCGCGGCGCCTCCTATCCTTCCGGATCCATGCATCCGGTCCGACACCTACGACGCGCGGGACGCTGCGCCGGATGAGGCCCGTCCAGCGGGTCGCCGCCTCGCTTCGAGGTCGACTCGGGCGATGGATGTGGCCGACCGTCGAGGCCGGGTGGCTCGATGGGGGCGGCGTCGTCGTCTGCCACGACTGGCTGACCGCACGCGCCGGGTCGGACAAGGTCGCCGCCGAGATCGCCGCGACCGTCGACGCGCAGGCGGTCGTGTGCTTCTCGAAGGCCGACCATGTCGTCGACGAGCTCGGGATCGAGTGCCCCGTGCACGAGAGCCGGTTCGGACCCTGGGCATCGCGCGGGCGTCGATGGCAGGCGCTGCTGCCGTTGATGCCGATCGCGTGGCGCTGCCTCGAACTCCGAGGCGCCTCGGCCGTGGTGACGAGCTCCCACGCGACGGTCAACGCGATCCGGGCCGATGCGAAGCGCCTGTGCTACTGCCACACCCCGATGCGCTACGCCTGGGAGTGGCGGCTCGAGCGGCATCGCCTCCACTGGTCGCTGCGCCCACTGCTCCCCGTGGTCGCCGCCGTCTTCCGCTTCCTCGACCGCAGGTGGAGCCGGCGCGTGGACGTCTACCTGGCGAACTCGTCGTACGTCGCCGACCGGATCGAGCGCGCGTACGGGCGGTCGTCGGTGATCGTCCACCCGCCGATCGATGTGGCGTGGTGGCGGCCTGCCGACTGCGAGCGCGGCGACGAGTTCCTCTACGCAGGCCGGTTGATCCCCTACAAGCGCGCCGACCTCGTCGTCCGTGCTGCGATGGCGGCCCGCCGGCGGCTCGTCGTCGCCGGGGACGGGCCCGAGCTGGGTCGCCTGCGCACACTCGCCGATGACTACGTCCGATTCGTCGTCAACCCGGACGACGCCGAGTTGCGGGCGCTCTACCAGCAGTCCAGGGCGTTCGTCTATGCCGGCATCGAGGACTTCGGGATGACCCTCGTCGAGGCGCAGGCGTGCGGGGCGCCGGTCATCGCACGCAACGCAGGGGGTGCGCTCGATTCGGTCGATCCCGAGTTCTCGGGGCGCCTCGTCGACGGTGGGGACGTCGACGTGTGGGCGAACGCCTTGCGCGACTTCACCGATCCTGCCGACGATCGCCGGCGCCGAGCGCACGCCGAGACGTTCTCGAGCGCGCGGTTCGCCGAGCGGATCCGTGCGATCCTCGACGAGCTCGCCGGCCCGGTGCGCTGAGGCCGCCTGGTTCCTCGGGCCGCCGGGTCGGTCAGGGTTCGCCGTCGAGCACGGCCGTGCCCTCGATCACGCCCGCCGGCTCGTACCACTCGTGTGCGAGGTCACCGGTGATCTCCCAGATGCGGTCGAGCTCGGCCGATGTCAGGGCGTCGATCGCAGCGGCGAAGATGCCACCGCTGTGACGACGGAAGCTCTGAGCGCTGGCGGTCTCGGCGGTGGCCGGCTTGCCGTTCAATGTCGTCGTGGCGCCCAGGAAGCGCTCGGTGCGAGCCGTGTATGGCAGGCCGGTCGCGTCGCACAATGCCCGCACCACCCGACGGGGTTGATCGCTCAATGCCTCGTGGGTGACGCGCAGCGACGGGGTCTCGAGCATGTGGCGAACGAGCACCCGCCAGATGAGCGCGGCACTGGACAGCTCGTCAGCGATCGAGTCGGCGATCTCGCGCTCGCGATCGGACATCAATCCGTCGCGCCGCGCCAGATCCGAAGCGAGCCCATCGGTCTGCCACCCCAGACGTCGGAACGACTCGGCGACGGCAGCGGGATGGCGGAGGATGACGATCGGAGCGAGACCGGCCTCGTCGCGAAGCCAACGCACCGACAATGCCGCAAAGGGATCCTTGACGACGGCGTGTTCGGACCACGGGTTCAACCGGGCGAGACGCAGCATGAACGGGCCGCGAGAGCCGACGACGCGCTTGACGAGCTGGCGGTAGGACGAATCACGTCGGTAGTTCCCCGTGGTCAACATCGGCTCATAACGCAGCAATCGGCGGAACTCCGATTGCGCCGTGGCGTTCGACGGGTGGCCGATGTCGACGAAATCGGTCGTGACGCTCGGGAGGCCACAACTCGGGTTGAGCGGCTCGTGGAAGTAGTCGACGTTCCGGGGACTGGAGAGCGCCTTTCCGAGAAAGGTGGTGCCGCTGCGGGGGCAGCCGGTGACCAGGACCAGGTTGGTCGCGGGTGCGCCGACGAGCTTGCCGCGCGGTGCCCGCGGGGCGCCTGCCTCGTTGATGGTCATGGAGGATCGATGATAGACAGAGGGCGCCGTTTCCGGTTCCGCAACGGTCATCCCGCCACCCCATGACGACAGCGCTCACCACGACGGCCCGGCCCCCCGAGCGTCACCGGCGATCCCGCGCCGGCCGCGACGTGCTGCGGTCGAACGGGTTGCTGTTGTTGACGCTGTCGGCGGTCGTGTCCAGGTTCGTGCTGCTCAGCGCGGCGCTCGTCGCGATCGGGATGCTGATGGTGGCCCCCGGACTCAGCTCGTCGTTCCGCTTCTCGTGGGTGCGGGCGGCGTCGGTCGTGGTCGCCGGCTGGCTGCTCTACGGGCTCGCGATCGGGTCGCTCCCGAGCCCCGGCGCCGTCGGCCGGTGGGTCGACTTCTTCACCACCGAGGGTCGCGCGATCCTGCCGCTCCTCGTCCTCGCCGCAGCGTCCAGCCTGTCCTCGAGGGCCGTGATCGAGCGGACCCTGTGGCGGACGATCGTGTTGCTCGTCGTCAGCGCCGGTCTGGCGCTGGTGCTCGACGTGCTCGGCTCGTCGTGGGTCGGCGGGTTCCGGCTGTTCCACGGCTTCACGTCCGGCCACCACGTGCCGGGGTTCCTCTACGGACTGGGGATCGTCTACATCCTGATCCGCCGGCCGTTCGCGACGTCGCTGCTCCACTTCGGTTCGCTCGCGGTGCTCGGCGCGGCCGTCGTGTCGAGCGGCTCGCGGGCGTCGCTCGTCGGCCTCGGGGCGGTCGGGGCGTATCTGATGCTGCGCCGTGCCAGCACCGGCACCACCAAGCGGGTGCTCGCCGTCGCCGCAGCATGCATCCTGGTCCTGGTCGTCTCGCCGAGGTTCCGCGACACGGTGACCTCGTTCGGGAGCACTCGCATCACGTCGAACGCCGGCGAGCTGTTCCGGTCGCGCGACAACGTCGACATCGCCGCCGTCGCGACCTCGGGTGCGGAAGCGAACGTGCTGAAGCGCTTCGGCCTGTTCGGCGAGGCGCTCGACGACTTCGTGGCGAGCCCCTTCATCGGTCGCGGCATCTACCGGTTCAACGATCTCGACACCGTGCCGGTCGGTGTCGAGCGCATCGTCAACGTCGACGTCGCCGGCGAGCGGGTGCACTCCGATCTCCAGGCCCACAACATGTTGCTCCAGCTGCTCTCCGAGACCGGCCTCGTCGGCACGTTGGCCTTCGTGTCGGTCTACTGGCTGGTGTGGCGATCCGCTCGGGGACGCCGGCTCGACCCGGATGCCGCCCAGCTGATGCTGGTGGCGCGGGCCGCGATCGTGTTCTCCTTCGGGGTCGGGTTGACGTCGGCGGCGTTGCTCACGGCGGGTCTCGGCATCCTGGCGTCGGTGCTGATCGGCCTCGGAGCGAGCTACCACCGCCTTCCCTACACTCCCCGCGATGTCAGCGTCACCTGACTTCCTGATCCTGGGCGCCGGGCGGGCGGGGACGACGTGGCTGACCCGGGTGCTCGACTCGCATCCCCAGATCTCGATGTCGGTGCCCAAGGAGCCGCACTACCTGGCGGAGGGCGCGCACGGCATCGAGTACGAGGGTCCGGGCGATGCGCTCACCAACCGTGCGGTGGTGCGAGTCGAGGCGGAGTGGCGGGCGCTCTTCGCCTGCGAGCCGGGCTCGGTGGCGGGCGAGGCATCGGTGTCCACCCTCAGCTCGCCCGAGCGTTCGATCGAGGCAATCGAGCGGTTGTGCCCCGATGCGCGGATGGTGGTCATGCTCCGCAAGCCCTGGGAGCGTGCTCGCTCGGCCCATCAACTCATGCGCGGTCAGGGCCGCGAGATGCTCTCGTTCGCAGCCGCCCTCGACGCCGAACCCGAACGTGCGAACGCGAACTGGAACCCGTTCTGGCTCTATCGGTCGCAGAGCGAGTACGCACGTCTCCTACGGCCGTTCGTCGAGCGGTTCGGCGACGGTGTGCTCGTCGTCGAGTACGAGCAGGCCGTCGCGAGCGCCGAGGTGGTCGTGCCCTCGATGCTCGAGCACCTCGGCGTCGATGTCGTCGAGCTCGTCGACCCCGGTCGGGTCAACAGCTCGGTCGAGCCCCGGTTGCGGTTCGTGCGGCGCGCCGCCAGCCGTGCGTACACCAGTCCCCGCATCCGCAGGCTGACCAGGGATCACGCGCCCCGCAGCCTGCGCCGTGCCCTGCGATGGGCCACGTCGGCCGATCCGTCGGGCGACGACGAGCCGTATCCCGCCGGGTTCGTGGAGTCGTTCGCGGACGAGCTCGAGGCGCTGGGCGACCTGCTCGGCGACGCGCGCCCATCGTGGTGCCGCAACGAGCCGTCCGACGTCGGTCCCGTCGTTCGCCGGTGACGGTCAGACGGGACTACGTCGCGCTCGCGGGCGGGCAGCTGGGCCTGGCCGCGGTCAACGTCGCCGTCGGCTTCCTGCTCGCCAGGGTGGCGACCCCGGCCACGGTCGGGCAGTGGTTCTTCGTGTCGTCGCTCGCGCAGCTCGGCGTCGCGTTCACGATCGGCGGCGTGGGACCCGAGGTGGTACGCCGGCTCGGCATCGAGCGCGTGTCGCCGTCGTCGGTGGCGCGGTCCGCGTTCCGCGCGCTCGTGGCGTCCCTCGCGCTGGTCCTCGCCGTCGTGCTCATTCCCGGCGGGTGGGCGATCGCGACCTCCGTGTCGGGTCCGCGCCCCGAGCGACTGCCCTGGATCGCAGCGTGCCTGATCGTCGCGCTCCTGTTCCTGCGGGCCGGGGTCGAGTTCGCCCGCGGCATCCTCCGCATCGATCTGGCGACGATGCTCAACGGTTGGTTCGACCGCGGCCTGCTGGCGGTGGGGCTCGCGGTCGCGCTGGCCGCGTCGCTCACGCTGTCGCTCACCGACGTCGTCGCCGTCCAGCTCGCCGGCATCGCGGTCGCCGGCGCTGTGACGCTGCCGCGGCTGCGGTCGGCGTGGCGCCGCACACCTGGCGGTGACGTCGACGCGGGCTTCCGGTGGGCGGACACCCATCGACTGACGGCGTCGATCGTGTTGCAGCGCGTCGTGATGCTGGGCGACATCGTCCTGGGCGCGTTCTTCCTGTCGGCGACCGAGCTGGCGCAGTACGGCATCGCCCTCCGCGTCGCTGCGCTCGTGGCCCTGCCGGTCCGCGCCGCCACCATGGTCGCCTTGCCGCACCTGAGCCGCGGCCGACTCGACGGGGCCTCGGCGCAGAGCACGATCGGATCGGTCGTCAAGCTGTCGTCTGCGCTGAGCGGCGTGATCGTGATCGGCTTGATCTTCCTCGGCCGCCCGCTCCTCGAGATCGGCTTCGGGTCGGAGTACGTCGACGCCCTGCCACTGATCGCGGTGCTGGCCGGGTCGCAGCTCGTCAACTCGCTGACCGGTCCGTCGCATGCCGCGCTCATCGTCGAGCACCACGACGGGGTGGTGATGCGCCACGCGGCGATCGGGGCGTCGCTGCTCGTCGGAGGCTGCTGGATCGCCTCGTTGATCGGGACGGCCCCCGCGCTGGCCGCGTTCTCAGCGCTCGCGACGGTCGTCCAGCAGCTCCTGAGCTGGAACGCGGCCCGGAGGTTGTGCGGCGTGCGGACCGACGTGTTCAGCAGCCGCTGAGCGTGGGGGAGTGCGCTCAGTTCACCGGCCGCCGAGCGCGTCCGAGCGGACGCGCTCGAGGCTCGGGTTGAAGCGGCCGACCCGGCGCCGCGACGCGGTGTACTGCCGTGAGATCGGTGCGAGCACCGGTCGCAGCGGCGACCGCTTCAGCCGGTCGACGACGCCGTTCTGGGTGGGCTGCTCGTCCCGGTTCCACATGTGGATGTAGTCGGATTGCTGCACGACCGGGTCGCTGCTCACGCTCTCGCCGGGTGTGGTTCGGCAGACGAGGTAGAGATCGCGCACCGAGTTGAGGTTGACGCGCTTGCCGGGTTCGGGTGGCGAGACCCGCCACCATCGCTGCGACCTCGGGAAATGGGTGGCGAACACCTCGGTGTCGGCATAGCCGTTGCGCTCGGAGTAGAGCGAGAAGAACAGCTCGGGCGAGAACTGCCAGAACCCGTGACCGCAGTTCTGGTTCGCGGGCACGAAGTGCAGGATCCGCCCGCCGGGTCGGCACAGCTCGGTGACCGTCTTCAGCGCACGTGGGATGTCGAAGACGTGCTCGGTCGTCCCCGCATCGATCACGGTGTCGAACGGTTCGACCGGGGCGGTCAGCGGCTGGTTCAGATCGTGGACGACCGTCGCTCCTTCGAAGGGGGAGT
>NZ_JASJCS010000165.1 GCF_030065885.1 Ilumatobacter sp.
GAAGGGCCCGAAGATCAACGGGTTCACCTACAAGCGCCGCACCAACCAGCGCCGTCGCTACGGCCATCGTCAGAACTACACCGTGGTCGAGATCACCTCGATCACCACCAGCTGAGTCGGGAGAAGGAACGACATGTCGAAGACCAAGGGCGGTGGCTCAACTCGCAACGGTCGTGACTCCAACGCCCAGCGCCTGGGCGTGAAGGTCTACGACGGCACCAAGATCACCGCCGGCACCATCCTGGTGCGCCAGCGCGGCACCAAGTTCCACCCGGGCCGCAACGTCGGCCACGGCGGCGACGACACCCTGTTCTCGCTGATCGACGGCTCGGTCAAGTTCGGCCAGCGCAAGGGCCGCAAGGTCGTCGACGTGAACCCGCTCGACTGACCGCCGAACACGTCGCCAGCCAAGATTCTGCGAACGGCGGGGCGCCCGGCGCCCCGCCGTTCCGCGTCCGTGCGTCGGTCCGCTGACGGGTGAGTTCGGGGCCCCTCAGACATCGATGCCGACGGGGAGCCGGTCGCGGTCCCAGTCGAGCAGCGCCATCGCCTGGCGGCAGGCGAAGCGGTCGGTCATCCCGCCGACGTAGGCCACGGCGCGCCGCAGCGCTTCGGGTGATCCGGCGTCGAGGCCGTGCTCCTCGGGCAGGAGGTTGGGCCGATCGGCGTAGTGCTCGACGAGCGCACGCAGCATCCTGATCACCGAGTCGGCCTGCGCCTTGCTGGCCGGCCGGAGGTAGATGTGCTCGTAGTTGAAGCGCCGATACTCAGCGAGGGCCTCGGCGATGGGCACCGTCATGCCGATGCGCCCGGATTCGGCGGTCGCCTGGATCATCGCCCGCACCATCGTGCCGAGCTGCGTCGAGCGGTCGGTGCCGACCCGGTCGCGGACGAGCGGCGGCAGCATATCCTCGCTGACGATGCCTGCCGCGACGGCGTCCTCGAAGTCGTGACAGACGTACGCGATTCGGTCGGCCCACGACACCACCTCGCCCTCGGGCGTCGCAGGGGCCGGCCGGCTCCACGAGTGATTGCGGACGCCGTCGAGCGTCTCTGAGCACAGGTTGAGCGGCACCAGCGTCTCGTCGGCACCCCAGACCGCATGGTCGTAGCCCTCCTCGACGTACGGCGTCAGGGCGTCTTCGCTGGCGTGACCACCGGGTCCGTGACCGCAGTCGTGGCCGATCGCGATCGCCTCGGTCAGCGCGACGTTGAGACCGATCGCCTGCGACACCGACCGAGCGACCTGGGCGACCTCGAGCGCATGCGTCAACCGTGTGCGCTGATGATCGTCGGGGAAGACGAACACCTGGGTCTTGCCCGCGAGCCGGCGGAACGCCGTGGCGTGCAGGATGCGGTCGCGGTCGCGTTCGAAGCACGTGCGAAACGGGTCCGGCTCCTCCTCCAGCTCCCGATCGCCGGCGCCACCCGCCTTGGTCGCGAGAGGAGCGAGCTCGTCGTGCTCGTCCTCCTCGCGCGCCCGGCGGGGGATGGTCGTGCTGCTTCCCGGTCCGGCCCACGAGTCCTCGTGTGCCAGCGCGACGTCGCCGGCCTGGTGTCCGCGCATCGTCGACGCCCATCGTTCGGCCCGTTCCTGCATCGCGTCGTCGACGTCGGTCACGGGGAACAGGCTACGGCGCCTCCCGCCGCCGCGAGGACGCCCTGGCACCGATGCGGCGGGCGTCGGGCCCGTCGGTCACACCGCCGGCGCGAACTCGATGACCTGCTGGAACGTGGGCCGGTTGGTGGCCCGGAAGTCGTCGGGGATCAGTTCGGGGATGAACGTGGTTCGCTCGGCCTCGGCCAGCCAGGCGGCCGGGTCGTCGCCGAGCTCGTCTGCCAGCCCTGTCACGACGTCGTCGATGGCGGCCCACAGCGAGTCCCGGCATGCGTCGATGTCACCGGCGCCGCAGTAGGCGACGTTGAACGGGCCGTCGACCGGTTCGCCCAGGATCGTGCGGAGGTCCTTGTCGATGAGGCTGGCGGCGTCGATGCCGCGCAGCCGGAGGCCGTCGTCGAGCGCGTCACCCAGCACGGGTTGGACGAGTGCTCGTTCGAGCGGCCTGATCAGCTCGTCGAGCAGCGTCGGGCCCGCCCCGTCGAAGTCGCCGTCGTCGTCTCGGTCGAGTCGGGGCGCGTCGTCGTCGACCCACTCGTCCATCAGGTCGACCACGTCGCCGGCCAACGACGAGGGCGGCTCGCCGCCGGCCAGGACGTCGCTGATGACCGGCCAGACCGACGACCGGACGTCTTCGGTCGCGGAGCGGTTCATCACGCCGACGACCCCCGCCAGGTCGACGCGGTCCGGCCACTGGTCGAAGCCCTCGACGCGGTGGACCGAGCCGTACTGGTTGCCGTCGCCGTGCATGAACCCAGGCGCCGACTTGTTGTTCCAGTTGAGCAGACGGCCGGTCGGGTGGCCGTCGGCGTGGGGGTGCTCGTCCTGTGCGAGGAAGCCCTGCCACTCGTACTGGCCGGTGCCGAGGGTGGGGAGGCGCCGGTCCAGCCCTTCGGCGCGCACGGGGAGGCGCCCGGACGCGAAGTACCCGATGCCGTCCCGGTTGGCGTAGCCCCAGTTGAAGGTGAAGCCGAACTTGTTCGCCGACTCGAAGAACGCCTCGTGCGTGTCGGCATCTCCCTCGGTCATGTCCTTGAGCGCGCCGAGGTTGAGCCCGTCGACCCCGAACGTCGACCGCTTGCTCGTGAGCGCCACCGGGGTGCCGTTCGACGTGGCGGTGCCGATGACCGGTCCGTGGACCGACGTCGGATAGCGGATCGGCACCCCACCGAGCGTGCCGGCGTCGAACTCCTCGAACGGGATGCATGCGCCGTCGTACTCGTAGTGGCCCGACGTCCGTGTGGCCGTCGATCCGTCGGGCTCGCAGAGCACCTCGGCGTAGACGTCCCGCACGTCCTGGTTGGCCGAGGTGAGACTCCAGGCGTAGTCCTCGGTCCGGCCGATCAGCATGTACATCGCCAGACCCGGCACCGCGGCGCCCTGGGCCTCGATACCGGGCCCGCTGAGGTGGACCTGCTGCACGATCTCGGGGTAGTAGTAACCGAGCTGCGGCCCCATCACCGCCAGCGTCGTGTCGTTGACCGACGCCTCCGAATCGACGATCAGCCAGTTCGAGGCCGTGAGTGCCGGCGGCTCGTCGGCGGCGTCGAACAGCACGTTGGCCCCGACGACCTGCGGAGCGGATCCCTCGGCAGGATCCCGCGGGTCGAGCGAGATGATCGAGCCCTCGTCGATGACGACCGAACCGGTCACCTCGCCGCCCGTCAGCGCCCCGTACTCGAATCGCTCGTCGATGGTGGTCGGTGCCTCCGGATCGTCGTCCGGCAGGAGGTCCTCCCAGACGAGCCGGCCCTGTTCCTCGCCCAGCCGGTTCTGCAGCGCTGACAGGAACTCGGCGTTGCGGGCCTCGCTGCCACCGCCCGCTCCGAAGATCGACCCGATGAATGCCGTCGTGGCGATGACGTCGTTGACGGTCGCCGGTTCGCGATCGAGGTCGTTCGCCTCCCAGTACGCGGTGAGGCCGTCGGCGTACGCCTGGGCGTCGGCGATGATCTCTTCGCCCTCCTCGCCGTACGTGTCGAGGATCACCTGGATCTGATCGGTGACGAGCTGCTCGGTCGCCTCGCTGGGGACGAACGACTGCCCGCTGGTGACCAGCGAGAACGCGTTGATGCCCGGCACGTCAGCGACCGCCGCTCGCGCCGGGCCACGGCCGAGGTCGATCAGCAACCCGCGGTCGCGGGCCGTCACCCATCCCGCCCCGAATGCCAGGTCCTCCCGGGTCTCGCCGGTGATGTGGGCGACGCCGAACTCGTCGTAGAGGATCGTCGTGCCCGGCCGGCCGGTCGGCTCCTCGACGGTCTCGCCGACCGGCTCGAAATCCTCGGGCAGGAAGAACCGCTCGAGATCGGCGTCGGTCACGTCGCCCCGCAGCGGCGTCAGGCCGTCGTACAGCGGCAGCTGGTCGAGCGAGTCGTCGTTGGTCGGCAGCCCGCCGTAGTTGCCGGGCGGGAGGATGTAGAACGCGCGGTCCTCGGTGATGACCGGGATCGGCTCGGTGGTCGGAGTGGTCGGCGCAGGCTCGGGATCGTCCGGCGGTGTCGTCGGGTCGGGCGCGCTCGCCGATGGCGTCGTGTCGGTGAGCTCCTCGTCGGTGGTGGGCGTTGTGGGCGCGGCCTCCCCGTCGCCCTCGTCGCCCGAGCACGCCGCGAGCACGATCGCCGCGCCGACCAGCAGCCCGACGACCACCCGAGTCCGGCGTCGGTGGTCCGGTGATGACGTCATCGCGATCCCTCCACGGTGGTCAGCTTCGCCCTGCAACGACCGTACCGGCTGCGGGTCCGGCGCGGCCTGGTCGGTGCGTCGGGTCGGTTGCCGTCTCGGGCACGGCTCCATCCAGCGCCATCGATCGTCCGGGTCGGCCCTCGGGCGACGTCGTGGTGGCCCTCCCATACCGAATCGGGGATCCGGGACCCACCCGCGTTCGACCAAGCCCGGACCTCCCTGCGTGAACACGTTCCATGCGACCGGAGATCCGTCGGCGACCTCGGCGGCACGGCACTGCATCTGCCCGTCGTCGACCCAGACGTGGGCTGACATCGCCCCGGTCCGTCGCAGCGGCAACGTCGACAGGTTCATGCACCCCGCAGCCGTAGGCTCATCTGCCATGTCCCAGTTCGTCGACGAGTGCCAGCTCAACGTGCGCGGCGGCGACGGTGGCGCGGGCTGCGTGTCCTTCCGGCGAGAAGGGCCCGTCGTGATGGGCGGGCCGAACGGCGGCGACGGCGGCAAGGGCGGCGACATCTGGTTGATCGCCGACCACAACGTGGCGTCGCTGCTGGCGTTCCGGGACCATCCCCACCGCCGGGCCGAGCGCGGGGTGCACGGCAAGGGCAAGGACCTGCACGGGCGGCGCGGCGAGTCGCTCGAGATCAAGGTGCCCGAGGGCACCATCGTGAAAGACCTCTACACCGGCGAGGTGCTCGCCGAGCTCTTCCACCACGGCGACAAGTTCCTGGCCGCAGCCGGCGGTCGAGGCGGCCGCGGCAACGCTCGCTTCCTCTCGAACCGTCGTCGTGAGCCGACGTTCGCCGAGCAGGGCGAACGCGGCGAGGAGCGCTGGCTGAAGCTCGAGATCCAGTTGATGGCCGACGTCGCCCTGGTCGGGTTCCCCAACGCCGGCAAGAGCACGCTGATCAGCGTCATCTCGGCGGCCAAGCCGAAGATCGCCAACTATCCCTTCACCACGCTCGAGCCGAACCTCGGTGTCGTGAGCCTCGACGAGGACACGAGCTTCGTCGTCGCTGACATCCCCGGGTTGATCGAGGGCGCCAGCGAGGGGAGGGGGCTCGGCCATCAGTTCCTGCGCCACGTCGAGAGGGCGCGCGTGTTGTGCCTGCTGATCGACCTGCAGCCGATGGACGGCACGCCCGCCGCCGAGCAGGAGCGCGTGCTGCTGCGCGAGTTGGGCGAGTACCGCCCCGATCTGCTCGAGCGACCGCGCCTCGTCGTCGGTACGAAGGCCGATGTCGTGCAGCCCGGGGAGTTGTCGGCGGCCGGCTGGGAGCATCCGGTCATCTCGGCGGTCACGGGGCAGGGCGTGCGCGAGCTCGTCGGCAGCATGGCGTCGCTCGTGCACGATGCCCGTGAGCAGCGCCCCGAACCAGAGGGCCTGGTGGTCATCCGGCCCGAGGTGACGGGTGCCATCGTCGAGCGCCTCGACGGTGGCGAGTACCGCATCGCCGGGCGCGAGGTCGAGCGCATCGTCGCGCTCAACGACGTGACGACTCCCGAGGCACTCGCCTACATCGACCAGCAGCTCGACAAGATGGGGGTGCACCGGATGCTCGGCCGCGCCGGCGTCGCCGAAGGCGACGTGGTGTGGATCGGCGAGTTCAGCTTCGAGTACGAGCCCGATCTGTGAGCGAGGTGGACCACACATGAGAATCGTCGCCAAGATCGGCACGTCGTCGATCACGACCGATTCCGGTTCGATCGACACCGCCGCCATCACGAAGCTGACGGCCGAGATCGCAGCTCTGCGGGCGGGCGGGCACGAGGTCATGGTCGTCTCGTCGGGTGCCGTCGCGGCCGGCGTGCAGGCGCTCGGCTTCGAGGCGCGGCCGACGGACATGCTGACGCTGCAGGCGGTCTCGGCCGTCGGCCAGACCCGGTTCATGCGCGTCTACAACGATGAACTCGCCGACCACGGCCTGGTCGGCGCGCAGGTGCTGCTCGACCCGCACGACTTCGTCGACCGCACGCAGTACCTCCACGCTCGCGAGACGTTGCAGCGTCTGATCGAGCTCGGTTGTGTGCCGATCATCAACGAGAACGACGCGATCGCCAACGACGAGCTGCGCTACGGCGACAACGATCGCATCGCTGCCCTGGTGGCGCACGCCGTCAAGGCCGATCTGCTCGTGCTCCTCACCGATCTCGACGGTCTCTACACGACGGATCCCCGCGCCGATGCCGGCGCGGCGCTGGTTCCCGACGTCGCGGCCGACGACCCGCTAATGGCGATCGATGCCGGGCTCGGGGGCAGCGGCCGCGGGAGTGGCGGGATGGCGAGCAAGCTGGCCGCCGCCCGGATCGCGTCGTGGTCCGGGGTGCGCACCGTGATCGCCAAGGCGTCGCGCCCCGACGTCCTGGCCGAGGTGGTCGGCGGTGCAGCCGTGGGCACCACGTTCGCGGCGCACGACCGCAAGTTGCCCGCTCGCAAGCTGTGGATCGCGTTCGCCGCCGAGGTGGTCGGCACGATCGTCGTCGATGACGGCGCCCAGCACGCGCTGACGACCCGTCCGACCAGCCTGCTGCCCGCCGGCGTGCGCGAGGTCCGGGGCGTCTTCGACGAGGGGGACACCGTCGAGGTCTGCAACGCGGCCGGCGAGGTGTTCGCCCGCGGCATGGTCGAGACACCGGCCACCGAGTTGCGGGCCGTGGCCGGGCTCCAGACGGCCGACCTGCCCGACGGCATGGTGCACGAGGTCATCCACCGCGACGACCTCGTGGTGCTGAGCTAGCCCGTTTCACGTTGTGTCAGACACAACGTGAAACGCGGCGTGGTCAGGTGCCGCCTTCGACCTGTGGGGTCGCGGCGGTGCCGCTCTCGAGGCCGAGCTCGGCGCGCAGCTCGCTGAGCCGGCTCTGGGCCTCGACGTTGGCCGTGGCCTGCTCGACCTCGAGCACCCGCGACTCGACGGAGGCCTCGGTGAGCTCGGACGCCGCCTTCGCCTTCGCGTAGCGGGCCTGGATCTTCTCCTCGACCTCTTTGAGCGTGGGGACGTCGTCGCCGACCGTCTCGTTGAGCTGGTTCATCGCGGAGTTCATCTCCTCCTGCATCTTCGCCTGCTCGAGCTGGCTCAGCAGCTTCGACTTCTCGGCGATCTTCTCTTGCAGGAGGCGGCTGTTCTGCGTGACCGCTGCCTTGGCCTGATCGGCGGCCTCGGTGCTCTCGAGCACCATCGCCTTCAAGCTCTCGACGTCCTTCTCGACCTGGATCAGCTGACCGGCGATCGTCTCGGCGGCCGAGGCGTACTGGGCGGCCTTGTCGGCGTTGCCGGCCTTCTCGGCGTCGGCGGCCATCATCAGCGCCTGACGGGCGTTGGCGTTGAGCTTCTCGAGCTCTGCCATCTTGCCGTTCAGGCGGATCTCGGCCTGCTTCTGGCCGGCGATCACGTTGGTGGCCTGCTCCTTGAGCCGCTTGTGCTGCTGCTGCGACTCCATGATCGCCTGCTCGAGCTGCACCTTCGGATCGGCGCGCTCGTTGAACGATCCGGTCAACTTGGCCGTCAGGTACTTCCACCACTTGCGTGCGAGCTTGAACATGCGCGGCAGCCTATCTGCTCGCCCGACGCCCTCCGAAGGGCCGCCATCCTGGCACGCGCCGGTACTGACCGACGCTGGCTCGCGCCGGCGGACGCCTCCTCGCGGCCGCCTGCCCTGCGGCTCGCGCCGCTTCGCGAGGCACAACCCGTCAGCCGCCGCTGCGAGCCGGACCGGGTAGGCGTCGCCGCAGCGAGTCGATCTCGGTCGTGTCCAGCGCCAGCAGGACCGCAAGGTAGACGACGATCCCGACCGAGCCGCCGACGAGGATCTGCGCCACCGCATGCCACCCGGTGTCCGCGCTGACGTCGTGCGTGACGAGCCAGATCGCCTCGGCCATCAAGACGGCCGCCAGGAGCATCCTCCAGACGCTCGCGACGATCGGTCGCAGCGAGAAACCCCGCACCTTGCTGCGCAGCACGGTGAGCGCCCACACCGACGAGAGCAGGTAGGCGAACGCGTAGGCGAGACCGAGACCGAGGACATCCAGCCAGCCGACCAGTGCGAACGCGAAGAGGACGTTGAGCAGGTTCTCGCCCACGTTGAGGACGAACGGGGTGCGGGTGTCCTGGTGGGCGTAGAAGCCGCGGAGCACGAACAGGTAGACCGAGAACCCGACCAAGCCGACCGAGAGCCCCGCCAGTGCCCGGGAGGTGTTGAACGCGTCCAGGGCGTCGAACTGGCCGCGTTGCATCAGGCCGATGATCGGCTCCCGCAGCACGAACATGCCGGCGGCCGCGGGCAGTGTGAGCAGCGCGATCATCCGGGTGCCCAGGGAGGCGTGGTGCACGAAGTCGGCGCGGTCTTTGCGGGTGACGGCTCGCGCCATCTCGGGTTGGAACGTGGTGGCGATCGACACCGCGAGCAGTCCGTGCGGGAGTACGAACCAGGTGAAGGCGTCGAAGTATGCCGACGCGATGCCCTCACCCTCGCCGAGGGCCAGGTTCCGGATGACCAGCAGCGCCACCTGGTTGGCGGCGACGAACCCGATCGTCCAACCCGACAGCACGAGCAGCTTCCTCACCGCGGGGTGCCGCCACTCCCACGCCGGCCGGAACCGCAGGCCAGCGCCGACCATCGCGGGCAGCACGGCGAGTGCCATCGCCGCGATGCCGGCCGTCGCGCCGAGCCCGAGTGTGAGGCGCAGCCGCGTGTCGTCGACCACGTCGGAGAGCTGCCATGTGGCGTCGCCGGCGTTCGGGAGCGACAGCAGGGTCACGATGATGATGAGGTTCGGCAGGATCGGGCTCCACGCGGCGGCGAAGAACCGCCGCCGGCTGTTCAGGTAGGCGTTGGCGATGCCGGTCAGGCCGTAGAACAGGATCTGGATCAGGAAGATCCGTGTGAGCGTCGTACCGACCTGACGGAACAGGTCCGCGTCGACGTCGTCGGCGACGTTGAGGCTGTAGAGCCGGAAGATCAGCGGTGCCAGCACGACGGCGACGATCGTGAGCGCGACCATGAGCGTGGTCGCAACGGTGATCACGACGTTCGTGGCGTGATCGTCGCGTTCGTCCTCGTCGCCGCCCATGAACGACGTGAACAGCGGCACCAACGTCGCCGACAGCACGCCGCCGAGCAGCAGGTCGTAGACGATGTTCGGAGTCTCGTTCGCCAGCTTGTAGGCGTCGGCGACGAGCGTCTGGCCGATCACGTAGGCGAACACGAACACCCGCAGGAGCCCGGTCACGCGCGAGAGCGCGGTGCCGGCGGCGACGACCAGGTTGGATCGGAGCAGGCCGCTCACGCGGTACGGGTTTCCTCGACCGCCTGGTGCAGCGCTTCGAGCTTGACGACGAGATCGTCGACATCTCGCGCGTACGTGTCCGCGTCGACCGTGCCGACACCGACTTCGCTCGCCCGCGCGACCAGTTCGTCAAGCTGGGTCTGGCTGAGGCGGAGCGAGGCCGCTGCCTCCGCGGACTGCTCCTTGAGGCGGTCTGCAGATGCGAGCTGACGCTCCACCGAGGTGACCGCCGCGTCCGCCTCGGGCGATGGTTCGGCGTCTGCTCGTTGTTGCAGCGTCGCCAGCTTGGAACGCAACGCTGTCGGGTCGAGGCGACGCACCGCGTCGTCGATCTCGTCACCGCGGCGAGCGATCTCCCAGGCCTCCGCGAGACCCCGTTCCAGTTCGCCGGCGATGCCGGTCATCGTCTGCTTGAGGGGGCCGTCGCCGACGCCTTCGACCGTGGCGCGCAGCTTGCGTCCGGAGCCCTGGGCCTCCTTCATGATCTGGCGCCAGGGCTCGCTCAGCATGAACGGGTCGATGTTCGGCGACTCGGGACCCTTCGGCATGGCGGCGCCGACGAGCGCGGCGTACACGGCCACGCCCACCCCGATGCCCACCCCGACGTTGACGAACCCGACGGTGACGCCGACGCCGAGCGCGACCAGGATGCGCCAGGACAGGATCGCCCTCGCAGTTCGTGGCGTGTAGAAGCGGTCACGCAGGCCCATCGGCGACGACGCTACTTGCCGCGGGTCGTGCTCGGAGGTGTGGCGCCGGTGACGGCCACCCGCCGGAGGCGCACTCAGGCGTGACCGTTGGCGTCGATGATGATGTGGGTGGTGGCGAGGGTGTAGATGCAGATGGTGCCGGTGGGTGAGAGTTTGGCGATGGCGG
>NZ_JASJCS010000166.1 GCF_030065885.1 Ilumatobacter sp.
GTTGACCAGCGTGTGGAACGTGCCCAGGCACTCGCCGCCGCGGACCTTGACGACGCCGATCTCGGTGATCATGTCGTCGGTGCGGTTGCCGCCGGTGGTCTCGAGCTCGGCACGCCGCTGCGCGACGCCACGTTCTGCGTGCTCGACCTCGAGACCACCGGCGGCAACCGCACCGACGACATGATCACCGAGATCGGCGTCGTCAAGGTCCGCGGCGGCGAGTGCCTGGGCACGTTCCACACGCTGGTCAACCCGGGGCGCGCGATCCCGCCGCAGATCACGGTGCTGACCGGGCTCACCGACGCCGTCGTCCAGACCGCACCGCGGATCGAGAGCGTGCTCGGCTCGCTCGTCGACTTCCTGGGCGATGCGGTGTTCGTCGCCCACAACGCCTCGTTCGACCTCGGCTTCCTGCGGGCGGCACTCGCCCGCGACGATCGTGCGGACTACCGCCCGACGGTCGTCGACACCGCCGCGCTGTCGCGGCGGCTGCTGCGCGACGAGGTGCCGAACTGCCGTCTCGGCACGTTGGCGTCGCGGCTGCGGCTCGACCACTCACCCACCCATCGCGCCCTCGACGATGCGCTGGCCACGACCGACCTGTTGCACCTGCTGATCGAACGTGCGTCGGGCCTCGGGGTGCTCGGGCTCGACGACCTGGTGACGCTGGCCAAGCTCGCCGGCCATCCGCAATCACCGAAGCTGACGATGACCGCCGCCCTCCCGCGCACGCCCGGTGTGTACCTCTTCTGCGGCCATCGGGACGAGGTGCTGTACGTCGGGAAGGCGACCAACCTCCGCCAGCGCGTCCGCAGCTACTTCGGCCGCGACGACCGGCGCCGCATCGGTCCGATGTTGCGCGAGATGCAGCAGGTGCAGCACCTCGAGCTCCCCGATCCGCTCTCGGCCGAGGTCGTCGAGTCGCGCCTGATCGCCCGCATGCTCCCCCGCTACAACCGTGCCGGCACTCGCGCCGACAAGTACTGCTACGTGCGGCTCGACGTCGACATGCCGTGGCCGCGGCTGGCCGTGGTCAGAGAGCCCTCCGCACGAGGAGTCCACCTCGGTCCACTGCCCTCGCGCTCGACGGCCCACCTCGTCGTCGAGGCGCTCCAGTCGGTCGCGCCGTTGCGCCGATGCTCGACCCGTCTCGGTGCGTCGTACGTCCCGCCCGCCGATGCGACGCCGTGCAGCGCGGCCCAGCTCGGTGTCAGCCAGTGCCCCTGCGCCGGCCGGGCCGACCGTTCGACGTACGACACGGCGGTCTTGATCACGCGTCGGGCGATGACGGGCGACGCGACGGTCGTCGCCGATCGGTTGACGGGCAAGATGGCCGACCTCGCCGCGGCGCAGCGGTTCGAGGAGGCCGCACTGGTCCGCGACCGGCTGTCGGCCCTGCTCGGCGCCATCCGGCGCGATCAGCTCGTCCAGGCCCTACGTGGCGCGGGCCACGCCACCGTTCGCCGCGGCGAGACCACGTGGACGGTCGACAACGGTCGGTTGATCGACACCACGGTCTCCGGCGAAGTCGGGCGGGCACTGCCCGTCGACCCGCCGGCGCCCGCCGAGCCCGGACGGCCCGTCGATCGACGCCAGATCGACGAAGCGCTGTGCCTCGCCCGCTACTTCGACAAGCACGCCGGCTCGCTCGAGGTCCGCGAGTGCTCGGGGCAGTGGCTCTTCCCGGTCGGCGCGAGCGACGACATGCCCCGCCTCGACCGGCCGGCACACGCCCTTCAGGCGGTCGTCGTGCCGTCGGTCGCCGCCGAATCGACCCCGGTGACCGCACTGCCGTCGCTCGCGTCGACGCCGTCGGCCACGACCGCCCCTTCGTGATCGATGCGCAACACCTTGCTGTGGCCGTTGGCGGGCAACGCCTCGGCGATGCGGTCGGCGTGCTTCGACTCCGCGAACATCGCGACGGTGGGGCCGCTCCCCGAGAGCCAGGCCGCCCAGGCTCCGGCGTCGAGGCCTGCCTCGAGCGCCGCGGCCGAGTCCGGCACGTCGGCGAGCCTGACGGCTTGGTGCATCCGGTCCTCGGTCGCTGCCCGCAGCGCTGCGCTGTCACCCGAGGAGCATGCGGCGACGAACATCGCGACCCGGCCGAGGTTGAACACGGCATCGGCTCGATCGACCGAGTCGGACAGCTGCGCTCGTGACCTGTCGGTCGACGTCGTGGCCGCTGCCGGCACCCAGACGACCACGGCCGGGTCGAACGCGAGCGGCACGCTCGTCGCCCGGCCGGCGGCAGCGACGACCAGGCCGCCGTGGAGCGACGGGGCGACGTTGTCGGCATGCGACTCGAGCTCGCTCGCCACGGCGAGCACCTCGGACCGGTGCTCGGGCTCGTCCAAGGCCGCCCGGCCGGCGCGCTGGACGACTGCTGCCGCCGCACCGCCGACGCGGACGGTCCCGCTGAAGCCCAGGCCACGACCGACCGGGATCGACGATCGGATCCACAGCGCTCCCTCACCGCCGCACCGCCGGAATGCCACGGTCGCCGGGTGGTGCTCGTCGGCGGCCCGAGCGCCCGCGGGCGGTTCGCCGCAGCCGACCTCGGCGTACAACGTCAGTGCCAGCCCGAGCACGTCGAAGCCGGCGCCGAGGTTGGCCGACGACGCCGGCACCCGGATTGCCCACCCCGACATGGGGCGTCAGCCGGCGGCTTCCTGCGACACGGACACGAAGCGATCGAGCGTCGATGCGGCCGCCCCGCTGTCGATCGTGGCGGCCGCACGGTCGAGGCCGTCGGCCAGCGAGTCGACGAGGCCACCGACGACGAGGCCGGCACCGGCGTTGAGCACGACGATGTCGCGGTGAGCGCCGTGCTCGCCGGCGAGCACGGCCCTGACGGCGGCGGCGTTCTGCTCGGCGTCGCCTCCCGTGAGCTCGTCGAGGCCTGCCGCGTGGAGGCCGAGCGACTCGGGATCGACGTCGAACCGGTGGATCTCGCCGTGATCGACCTCGAGCACCGACGACGGGCCGGTGGTGCTCAGCTCGTCGAGGCCGTTGCCGTGGACGATCCACGCTCGCGTCGAGCCGTGTCGCACGAGCGTCTCGGCCATGCGGTCGGCAACGCCCGGATTCGCGACGCCGATCACCTGGCGCCGCACGCGGGCCGGGTTGGCCATCGGGCCCAGCAGGTTGAACACCGTCGGGATGCCGATCTCTCGCCGCGCGGGGGCCGCGAACCGGAAGGCCGGATGGAACGCAGGTGCGAAGCAGAACCCGATACCCGCCTGCTCGACGCAGTGCTTCACGCCCTCGGGGGTGAGTTCGATCGCCACACCGAGCTGTTCGAGCACGTCGGCGGTGCCGCACTTCGAGGAGGCGCCGCGAGCGCCGTGCTTGCACACGGGCACCCCGGCGGCAGCGGTGACGATGGCGGCCATCGTCGACACGTTGATCGAGTGCGAGTGGTCACCGCCGGTGCCGACGATGTCGACGGCGGACGCCCGCTGCGCGTCGGTGAGCGGCACGATCGCCGCGTGGGCGAGCACGGCGTCGAGCAGGCCGGACAGCTCCTCGGCGGTCTCGCCCTTGGCGCGGAGCGCGACGACGAACCCGATCAGCTGGGCCGGCGTGGCATCGCCCGACAGGATCGTCGACATCGCTCCGTGCGCTTCGTCGGCGGTGAGATCCTCGTCGGCGAGCAGGCGCGTCAACAGCGCGGGCCACCCGCCGTGGTCGTCGATCGATGACATAGCGGGCGAGGCTAACCCGAGCGGGTGCCGTCCGGCGGTCCCGGCACGAGCCCGTGTCGACCCGGGCGTCGAGAAGTCGGTATGCGGTGCAGCTCGTCAGGCGCTGCGGCGGCGCTGGCGCAGCATGCGACGGCGCTCGCGCTCGGTGGCGCCTCCCCAGACCCCTACCTTCTCGCGGCTGGACAACGCGTAGTCGAGGCAGGTCTGGCGCACGCCACATTGCTCGCAGACCTGCTTGGCGACCTCGGCCTCTTCCTCGCTGTCCGGGTAGAAGATGCCGGCGTCGAGGCCGCGACAGGCCCCGAGCATCCTCCACTCGAGTTCGTGTATCGACACGTTGTTCCCCCGTGCACGTTCGTCCTGCGTGCGGACACTAGAACGCAATCCGTTCGTGCGCCAGAGGGTAGTTGTGAACGCCAGATGACCGGACCGCGCGGCGGGCTCGCAGCACGGTCGCACGGCGGATCCCAGCCGCCGTCTGGCAGGCCGTACGCACGTGCGACGAGCTGCACGGGGTGCACCGGGTCGGATCCGGCGTGCCGGGCGATGGCCTGGTTCGCGAGATGGCAATCGCCGGCGATCGCATCGCCGAAGATCTCATCGCCGGCAACGGCTGTGCCGGTGGCCTCGGTGATCCGTTCACCGAGCCGTTCGGCGATCCGAACACGTGTCGCGCCGGGCGCCGCCGACGGACCCCAGCCGCCTGTGCAGCCCGAGCACTCTCGGACCTCCGTGACCGCCGCACCCGTCAGCTGCATCAGATCGCGGCCCGGTACTCCCACCTCCTGGGCTTCGAGGTGGCACGGCACGTGGTACGTGACGTGCTCGGGGACGGCGCCGCCGAACCCGGTGTCGAGGCCGCCGTCGTCGGCGACGTGCAGCTGCATCAGGTACTCGGCAGCGTCGTACGTGTGCCGGGCGACGAGCTCGGCATCTGCACGCGCCTCGTCGCCGACGGCATCGAGGTAGTGGTGCTCGAGCACGTACCCGCACGTCGGCTGCGGCACGACGACGTCACGGCCGAGGCGCACCTCTGCGGCGAGGGTCGCGACGTTCCGTCGGGCGACCTCGGCGAAGCGGCCCACGTCGCCGGTGTGCAGCGACGGCCAGCCGCAGCAACCGGCGGCGCTCACGGCGCAGTCGATGCCGTTGTGCTCGTAGACCCGCACGAGGTCCTGACCGATGTCGGTGGCGTGGTACTCGACGAGGCAGGTCGGGAAGATCGTGACCGAGCGTTGCGGAACGCCCGCGGCTCCGGCGGCGCGGTCCCCGAACCACGTCGAGAACCGCTGCTTGGCGAACGGCGGCAACATCCGCACCGACGAGGCGCCGCCCACCATCGCCACCAACCCGCGAACGACGGGACCGATCCGCGCCATGGTGGCGGCCTTGCCGAGCAGGTCGACGCGGCCCAGCAACTCGCCGGCGGTGCGCCGCCTGACCGACCGCTGACCGTTGGCGCGGCGCATCGCCTCGGCGCGCAGCATCAGCCGCGGCATGTCGACGCTCGACTCGTGCCGCGCCGGCGCGTACGGGCAGCCCACCGCGCAGAGCTTGCAGTGGAAGCACTCGTCGAGCACCCGGTCCTGCTGCTCGGGGGTCAGCATCCCGGCGTCGCGATCGTCGCGTCGGTCGATCATCTCGAACAGCGTCGGGAACGAGCCGCAGCGCTCGGTACAGCGACGGCAGCCCTGGCAGATGTCGAAGACCCTGGTCAGCTCGGCCCGCACCGAGGCCTCGTCGAGGTAGCTGGGGTCGGTCTGGTCGTACGTCGTCGTCATGCGACCCGGAGACGTCCGGCGAGGCTCAGAGCGACTCCAGCCCCTGCGTGAGCCGGCTCGCGTGGTTCTGCTCGGCGCGAGCCAGCGACTCGAACCACTCGGCGATCTCCTCGAACCCCTCGTCGCGGGCGATCGCGGCGAAGCCCGGGTACATCTCGGTGGACTCGTGGATCTCGCCGGCGATCGACGCTGCGAGGTTGTCGGCGGTGTCGCCGAGCGGCATGCCGGTCACCGGGTCACCGACCTCGGCGAGCCACTCGAGGTGTCCGTAGGCGTGGCCGGTGTCGCCCTCGGCGACCGAGCGGAACAGCGCCGCGATGTCGGGGTGGCCCTCGATGTCGGCCTGCTGGGCGAACCACAGGTAGCGGCGATTGGCCTGGCTCTCGCGGGCGAACGCCTGGCTCAGGTTCTGGTGGGTCGTGGTGCCGCTCAGGTCGGGCATCACCGCCTCCGTGGGAGAGATCGGGAGCGTGGGGCGAACTCGTGGAACGATGCGATGGACCGAACGTATCGCGCCGATGCGAAGGCCCGGAACCGGCGCGGTCCCGGGCCTTCGATCTCGGTTGGGTCGGGGGACCCGCTGCCTCGGATCAGGCGACGTCGAAGCGGTCGAGGTTCATGACCTTGTCCCAGGCGGCCACGAAGTCACGCACGAACTTCTCGCCCGAGTCGGACGAGCCGTAGACGTCGGCGATCGCACGCAGCTGCGAGTTCGAGCCGAACACCAGGTCGTTGCGCGTCCCCGTCCACTTCAGCTCGCCCGTCGCCCGGTCGCGGCCTTCGAACTCGTCCTGCGCGTCCGACGTCGACGACCAGACGGTGCCGATGTCGAGCAGGTTGACGAAGAAGTCGTTCGACAGCACGCCGACCCGGTCGGTGAGCACGCCGTGCTGCGAGCCGCCCGAGTTCGCGCCGAGCACGCGCAGGCCGCCGACCAGGACCGTCATCTCCGGAGCGCTGAGCGTGAGCAGCTGTGCCCGATCGACGAGCTGGTGCTCGGCCGCCCGGACATGACCCTTGCCGAGGTGGTTGCGGAAGCCGTCGGCCTTCGGCTCGAGCACGGCGAACGACTCGACGTCGGTCTGGTCCTCGCTGGCGTCGCCGCGCCCCGAGGTGAACGGGACGACGATGTCGTGTCCGGCGGCCTTGGCGGCGGCTTCGACGGCGGCGCAGCCACCGAGCACGATGAGGTCGGCCATCGACACCCCGGAATCGGACGCCGACTGGATGCCCTCGAGCGTGCTCAGCACCCGGCGCAGCTGATCGGGGTCGTTGGCCTCCCAGTCGTTCTGCGGGGCGAGCCGGATGCGGGCGCCGTTGGCGCCGCCGCGCTTGTCGCTGCCGCGGAACGTCGATGCAGACGCCCAGGCGGTGGCAACCAGCTCGGAGACGGTGAGGCCCGACTCCATGATGGCACCCTTGAGCGCAGCGACCTGGTCGTCGCTGAGCTGGGTGCCGGAAGGCACCGGGTCCTGCCAGATCAGGTTCTCGTCGGGCACCTCGGGACCGAGGTAGCGCGACTTCGGACCCATGTCGCGGTGCGTCAGCTTGAACCACGCGCGGGCGAACGCGTCGGCCAGCTCGTCGGGGTTCTCGAGGAACCGGCGCGAGATCGGCTCGTAGATCGGGTCCATCCGCATCGCCATGTCGGCGGTCGTCATCATCGGGTAGTGCCGCTTGTCCGGGTCGAAGGCGTCGGGCACGAGGTCGGCCGCAGTCGGATCGGTCGGCTTCCACTGCTGGGCGCCGGCCGGGCTGTGGGTCAGCTCCCACTCGTAGCCGAACAGCGTCTCGAAGTAGGAGTTGTCCCACTGGGTCGGTGTCGGCGTCCACGCGCCCTCGATGCCGCTGGTCGTTGCGTCGCCGGCGACGCCACTGCCGTGGGCGTTCTTCCAGCCGAAGCCCTGCTGCTCGATCGGTGCGCCCTCGGGCTCGGCGCCGACCAGGTCGGGATCACCGGCGCCGTGACCCTTGCCGAACGTGTGGCCGCCGGCGGTGAGCGCAACGGTCTCCTCGTCGTTCATCGCCATCCGGCGGAACGTCTCGCGGATGTCGCGACCTGACGCCACCGGGTCGGGGTTGCCGTTCGGGCCCTCGGGGTTGACGTAGATCAGGCCCATCTGGACCGCGGCCAGCGGC
>NZ_JASJCS010000027.1 GCF_030065885.1 Ilumatobacter sp.
CCCGGCGGCCGCCCGAGGTGTTCACGACCGGCGCAGAGCTTGCCGGAGCCGGGCCCGCCATCGGCCCGGCCCCGGCGATGGAGCGGTCGTCGCCGCCGACGGGTGCAGGTCCGGCGGCGGCTCGTTCGGCTCCAGGGACGTGCCGAGCAGCGCGTCGCTCGTGTACTGGTCGCCGCTGTACTCGGTGATGCCGGTGATCGACCCACCGTCGACAGCGAGGTGGAAGCCGACCTCGAAGTCGAACGGACCCCGGCGTGACGACCCGCGCATGGCGATCACGACGAACGCTCGCTGCCCATCGACGAGGACGTCGGTCACCTCGGCGTTCTCCACGACGACGCCCGCCTCGGCCGGCGGTGTCAGCGCAGCGAGCACGGCATGGCGCCCGCGGTGCAAGCCCGCCGAGGCGGCGCGGCCCGGGGCGAGATAGACCACGTGCTCGGCCAATCGCCGCGCCACCGAGGCGGGGTCGGTGACGAGAGCGTCGGCGAACGCCGTCGCCAGATCCCTCGTCGTCGTGTCGTCCATCTCTGCCGCCGGGCCGTCGTCGGCCAGGGTCGTGTCGAGGTCGTGGGGGACGTCCGCGGTCCGGATGTCGTCGGTGCTGGTCATGCGCGCAATGCCTCCGTGGGTGCGAGCCGTGCGGCTCTGGTGGCCGGGTACAGGCCGGCGATCGCGCCGATCAGGAGCGCGGCGACGAAACCACCGGCGGCGGCCTCGGTCGGGATGATGACCCGCCAGTCCTGGGTCGCCGAGTAGACGTACGTGGCGACGATGCCGAACCCGACGCCGGCGATGCCGCCGAGCGCTGACAGCAGCACCGCCTCGGTGAGGAACTGGCGCCGGATGTGGGCGCGGGTCGCGCCGAGCGCTCGCCGGAGGCCGATCTCGCCGCGCCGCTCGATGACGGCGATCACCATGACGTTGGCGATGCCGATGCCGCCGACCAGCAGGGCGACGGCGCCGAGGCCGAGGAACAGCGTCGTGAGTGCGTCGTCGGCCGCAGCTTCGGCTTCGAGTGCGTCGGTCGGCCGGCTCACGGTGACCTCCTCCGGGCTCTCGGCATCTGCGGTCGCCGGAATGATGTCGCGGGTCGCGTCGACCTCGCCGTCGACGACCCGCGTGTAGATCGTCGTGGGTGCCTCACCGGCGTCGTAGAACGCCTGGGCCGCATCTCGACCCATGATCACGGCACGGTCGAGGTCCGCCGAGAGCGGGAACTCGTCGAGGATGCCGACCACCTGGACGTACTGCTCGCCGACGTAGACGTACGTCGGTTGATCGAGGCTGGTGATGCCGAGCCGCTCGGCGGACACCGATCCGAGCGCGACCGCCGGGTACTGGCTGGTCGCCTCGTCGAGCCACTGGCCGTCGACGACGGCTCCGTTCAGCGTGTCGAGCAGCTCGGTGTCGGCGGCGACCACGCTCAGGCCGCCGGTCTGGCCGGGGTCGACGAACTCGTTCTTCAGGATGCTGGCGTCGACGGTGTACACGGCGGCTGCCGATTCGACGGTGTCGAGCCGTTCGATGCTCGCCACCGCGCTCTCCGGGAGCTCGCTGTTCCCACCGCCGAAACCGGCCCCCGCCTCGACGGTCAGGAGGTTCGTGCCGAGCGCCGAGATCTCGTCGAGCAGCGCCGACTTCGACGACTCGCTCAGGCCGAGCACCCCGACCATCGCTGCGATGCCGATCGAGACGCCGAGCGCCGAGAGCGCTGTCCGCATCTTGCGAGCGCGGGGCCCGGCAGCACCAACACGGAAGATGTCGCCCGCACGCAGCCGGCTGCCGTCGACGCCGTTGTTCGGTGCGTGTGCGGCGGCCGTCATGACGTGGCTCCCTCGAGTGCGGAATCGGACTCGATGCGGCCGTCGAACACGGCGACCTGGCGGGGGAGCGACGCCGCGATCGCCGTGTCGTGGGTGATCACGACGATCGTGGTGCCCTCGTCGTGCAGGCCACCGATCAGGTCCATCACGGCCGCCGTCGACTTCGAGTCGAGGTTGCCGGTCGGCTCGTCGGCCAGCACGAACGCCGGCTCGTGGACGAGCGCCCGGGCGATCGCCACCCGCTGCCGCTCGCCGCCCGAGAGGTGGTTCGAGTCGTGCCGCAGGCGGTGCCCGAGACCGACCCGCTGCAGCGCGACGACCGAACGCTCGCGCCGGTCCCGGGGCGGAACACCCTGGTAGAGCAGGCCGTTCGCGACGTTGTCGAGGGCCGTCATGCCGGGGAGCAGGAAGAACTGCTGGAACACGAACCCGATCCGGCGGGCGCGCACACCGGCGACCCTGCGGTCGCTCAGCGTCGACGTGTCGGCGCCGTCGATGCTGACGACGCCGTTCGTCGGGCGGTCGAGCGTGCCCATCACGTTCAACAGCGTCGACTTGCCGCTCCCGGACGGACCGACCACGGCGACGAGCTCGCCGTGGTCGATCCGCACCGACACGTCGTCGAGGGCCCGGACCGGGGGGTGTCCCGGGTACTCCTTGACGACGTTGCGCAGCTCCAGCGCTGCGGGTCGCCCGCCCGCCGCCACACCCGGCGTCGTGCCGGGGGTGACGGTCGGGCGAGCGCCCACCGCAGGGAGGTGCGAGGTCATCTCGGCTGTCGTGGTGGTGGTTGCCGGCGTGGTCGTGGTGGTGGTCGTCGGGGTGGTCATGACGGCACCACCACCTGGGTGCCGGGCTGGATGCCGCTGACCTCGACGAACCCGTCGTTGAACATGCCCGGGTCGACCGGCACGAACGTCGTGCCGCCGTCGCTGGTGAGCGCCTCGATCACGAAGCTGCCGTCGCCGGTGGCGACCAGGGCGCTGACCGGCACGACGGTCACCCCGGCGGCGATCTCGTCGACGAGCTTGACCTCGACGTCGAGCTCGTTGAGTGCCGCTGCGGACTCGGGGATCGACGTCAGCAGGATCTCGACCGCGAGGGCCGCCTCGGCGTCGGCGTCGGTCGGATCGACCGTCGAGGAGTTGGCCACGTCGATGACCGTCCCCTGGACGATCTCGCCGCTCGGGAACTCGATGTCGACGGTCGTGCCCTCGGTGAGCTGGTCCTGCTCGGACACTGCGATCTCGGTCTCGACGATGCGGTTGCTGGTCGACGCCTCGAGCGACCACAGCTCGGTGCCCATCGGGAGCACGTCGTCGTCGGTGATGCTCGACGTCCCGACGACCGTGCCGGGCTCGAGCACGACGTACTGCGATCGCTCGAGCACCCCGTCGACGGCGACCGTGCCGTACACGTCGGAGAGCTCGTCCTCCCAGTCCTCGACGGCTTCGGTCGTCGCCTCGTCCCACTCGTCGTCGACGTCGAGCTCGCCGTCGGCATCGAACCCGAGCGCGAGGAGCATCTCTTCGATCGCCTGGATGTCGTCGCCGTCGTCGACGCCCTCTTCGAGGTCGCGGTCGAGCTCGGCGTCGGTCACGACCGCCGTGATCGGGATCTCGCCGACGGTGTAGAGCACCGTGCCCGAGCTGATCTCGGCGCCGGGCGCGGCGATCAGCTCGAGCTCGCCCGTGTGCTCGACGTACCCGGTGCTGACGCTGCCGGCGCCGGTGAGCTCGAGGACGGGGGTGCCGGTCGAGGCGCGGTCGCCCGACTCGGCCGTCACGTTCGTGACGATCGCCGGCCCGTCGAGCACGACGACGTCGCTCGGCGACATCGAGCCGGTCGTCGCTCGACCGGTGTCCTCCTGCCATCGCAGCACGGCGTCCTCCGTCGCCTCGTCGAAGATGTCGTCGACGACGAAGCCGGTGTCGACGAGCTCGCCGTCGTCGTCCTCCTCGGTGTGGTAGCCGAGGCTGGCGAGGTTCTGCTCGAGCAGCTCGACGTCGTCGCCGATCGCGCCCAGCGACAGCTCGCGATAGAGCGCCACGTCGCCGTAGAACACGGTGATCGGCGTCGAGTCGACCTCGTACAGGGTGTCGCCGCGTGCGACGGTCGCTCCCTCGGCGACGAGATCGGTGATCACGCCGTCGCTCGCGCCCGTGACGGCGATGCTGTCGGCGTAGACCATCCGGCCGTCGAGGTCGGTGAACTCGATGAGGTCGCGCTGCTCGGCGCTGACGACCGAACGGGTCGCCTGTGTGGTGGTCGTCTCGGCCGCGTCGTCGCCGTCGCCGAGCAGTAGTGCACCGGCGACGGCCGCCGCGGCGACCATGCCGAGGAGCACGACGACGGGCACCCATCGACGCCGGGGTCGACGTGTCGCGACCGGGGCGGGCGTCGTGGCGGCCGGGGGAGTGGCCGAGGCCGGTGCCGGTGCCGCGGTCTCGGCCGAGTCGGTGTTCGAGCCCGGCGGCTGTTCGATCGTCGCCGGCTCGTTCTGGGGGTTGGTGACGACGGGCATGTCAGTTGCCCTCCCCGCCGCGGTTGCCGCCCTGCCCGCCGCCGGGGCCGAAGCCGCCGCCGAACAGGCCCTGGCACGCTTCGATGGCTGCCTGGCTGTCGGGGTCCTGGGGGTCGAAGTTCTCGCCGAACAGACCGCCGCCGCCACCGCCGCCCTGGCCGGGCTGGAAGTTGCCGAAGTCGGGGTCGTCGACGTCGAGGCCGTTGTCGCGCAGGCACTGGGCGAACTCGAGGAACTGGTCCTGGAACTCGGGATCGTCGAAGCCGCCGCCGGCACCGCCGCCGGGCAGGAAGCTGGCACCCTCGATGATCTCGCCGCAGACCTCGAACGCGGCCTGCAGCTCCCCGGTCGGGCCGCCGTCCTGGCCGCCGCCCAGGCCGCCGCCACCGCCGCCGGGACCGGCACCGCCGAGCAGGTCGATGCTGCCGTCCGCGCTGGTCGTCGGGTCGGGCCACTCCTCGATGCCCTCGTCGCGCATGCACTGGGCGAAGGCCAGCGCCTGTTCCTCCTCGGTCATGTCGCCGGTCGATGCTGCGCCGTCGCTCGCCGCCGCGTCGCCGCCCGAACCGGCGATGACCAGCTCGCCGGCACCGGCATCGTCGGCACCCCCATCGGTACCGTCGCCGGTCGCCACATCGCCGGGACTCTCGTCGACGACGATGGCCGCGTCGCCGGCGCCGTCGACGACGATGCCGGCGGCACTCTCGCCCGCCGAGTCGTCGTCGCCGCCGCACGCTGCGGCGATCAATGACGTCGCGGCGAGTACCACGACCAATCGTTGCTGCTTCACGCTGTCTCCTCAGGTCAGGGGGCTGGTGAGAACCAGCGTGAGGGAGGGGAGTGAGACGAGCCTGAGCCCGACCTGAAGCGTCCCTGAAGCTCAGGCGCCGACGAGGGTCGTGAACAGGAAGCCGCCGAGGGCGGCGAGGCCGACGAAGCCACCGGATCGGTCGAGCGCCTCGGGCATCATCGTCTGGGTGATCACGGTCAGCATCGCGCCCGCGGCGACGCCTTCGACCACCGCGAACAGCTCGTCGGGGGCCTTCTGGAACACCACGCTGCCCAGTGCGGCGCCCAAGCCCGTGATGAGGATGACCGTCGCCCACAGCCATCCGATGTTCCGCCACACCAGCCCGTGCTCGCGCATGCCGACCGAGCTGGCGAGCGCCTCGGGGTAGTTGGACAGGAAGATGCCGACCACGAACGAGACGCGGATCGAACCGGCGGTCGCGCCGATCACCAGCGACTCGGGGATCGCGTCGAGCAGCAGACCCAGCCAGATCGCGATCGGCGCGCCCCCGGTCGTCACCATGGTCGCGACCGGGCACAACGAACCACGCCGCAACGCCGACACCGACCGGCGGCGGACCGCTGTGACGTCGTCGGGGTCCAGACCGTGCTCCTGCCGGAGGTAGCTCGCCACCCGCGGGCTCTCGACGAAGTCGACGATGGCATCGCGGAGCTCCGGCTGCTCGTCGACCAGCTGGGCGAGATCGGCGTGGCGCAACACCCAGACGTCGGTCTCGGTGTGTGTGATCGCCGTCGCCGTGTGGTGCATCCCGGTCAGCACCGAGAAGGAACCGAACTCGTCACCCGCCTCGAGCGTCGCCGTGGCGTCGAGCTCGGACGCCGCATGAACCAGGCTGATCTCGCCGTCCGACACCACGTAGATGCGGTCCGACACCTCGCCCGGCCGGAAGAACACGTACCCGGGGTCGTGCTCTTCGGGGAACATCACCTGCGCCACCTCGACGAGCACGTCGTGGGAGACGCCACGGAAGGGCCCGGCGTCGGCGAGCCGGTCGACGACGCGCTCCGGGGCTGCGGTGCCGGCGATCTCGACGAGCGGTGGCAGCTGCTCGATCCCGTAGCGCTGGATCGTGGTCCGCCACCGCTCGATCTCGTCCTCACCGATCTCCGAGTGGTTCGAACGGAGGTACTCCAGCAGCTCGTCGCTCGCCGTCCGGGCTCGCAGCCGTTCGGCGAACGTCGGGCAGCCGCCCAGGATGCTCCGCAGCCGACCGTGACTCAGCCGGAGCACCTCGCTCTCGGCCTTCGCGATCGCCGTGGACCGATGTTGCGTGCCGGTGACGAAGGCGAGATGCCCGAACGCCTGGTGCGGGTGGAGCTGGACCACGCCGTCGCGCGTGGTGAGGGCGATCTCTCCCTCGGCGAGCACGTTGAGATGATCGCAGGGATCGCCGAACCGGTAGAGCGTCTCGCCCGCGTCGAGTCGCTCGGTCCGGAACGCGTCGGCGATCGCGTCGAGCTCACGGTCCGGGAGGCCCTCGAAGACGTCGATCCGTTCGAGATCGTCGAGGATCTCTCGCTTGCGACGCTGTTCCCGGTCGCGCAGGAAGGTGATCGACGTCGAGGCCTTGCGGAGGAAGCCGCCCCGGGCGTTGATCGTGCGGTTGAGGCCCTCGAACGCCAACCCGCCTGCGACGGCGCCCACCGCGAGCCAGCCGAACTCGCCGACCTCGACCGACGGAGCGACGATGTCGATCGTCACGGCCGACAGCAGCGCTCCGGCTCCGAACGCGGTGAGCAGACCGAGCACGAAGTTGGTCGGCTTCCAGATCCGGGCGGTGGTGACGCCGAGCCCGAGGGACGCCGCCGAGAGCACGCCGAGCAGGAACGCGCCGAGGACGTCCGTCACCCCTCCATCATGGCATCGGGGCCGCCGGGCGGTCTCGGGCCGTTCGGCCGTGATTCGACGACGTCACAGCAGCGTGTGCGACTGCGCGATGCTGTCTCACCGGGCCCGAAACGGTGGCTCTCGGCAGCTCATGAGCACTTCGACCCGTCCGACCGTCGACGACGTGATCGTCTTCGAGCCACCACCCCGCCGCCGGCCGTTCTCACCGGGGGACGTGGTGCGGCTGCTCGTCGGTCTCGTCCTGGTCCTCGCCGGATGGCTGCTGACCGAGCTGGGCCGCGAGACCATCTCGGGCATCGAACGCGATCTCGTCAGCGCGGTCGCCCGCCTCCCCGACGACCTCGAGGACCTGATCCTCGGAGCGGCCCGCCTCGTCACCAGCCTCGTGCCGCTCGCCGTGCTGCTGTACCTGCTCGCGACCCGCCGCTGGCGGCGCTCGGCGTTGCTCGTGCTGGCCGGCGTGGCGGCGAGTGGCGCGATCGAGATCGTCGACGACCTGGTGCTCGAACCACGGCTCGCCGACCTGGAGACGTCGGCCGACGAGACCGACCGTGCGTTCACCGGGCGCGCCTGGCCGGGGTCCGACGTGATCGCCTCGACCACCGCCGTCGTGACGGTGGCCGCGCCGTGGCTCAGTCGGCGGTGGAAGCGCGCGCTGTGGAGCAGCATCGGCCTGCTCGTGCTGTTGCGGCTCGTCGCGGTCGCGCTGCCGGCACTCGACGTGCTGATGGCGATCGGTGTCGGCACGGTCGTCGGTTCGCTCATCCTGGTGCTGTTCGGGTCCCCGACCAACGAGCCCGGGCCGGGTGAGCTGCTGTCCGCGCTGCGATCGGCCGGTGTCGACCCGGCGCGCATCGACCGCTCCGAACCTCGTGAGGACGCGTTGCGGTACCAGGTGGTCGAGCGCGACGGCACCGAGCTCGTCGTCCGCCTGCGGACCCCCGACGAGTACGACGCCGACCTGCTGAACCGCTTCTATCGCGGCCTGCGCTACCGCGGCTCGGAGGTGCGCTCGCCCTACGCGACGCTCCAGCGGCGGATCGAACACGAGGCGCTCGTGCTCGGCCTCGCCCGCGGGGCGGGCGTCCGGGCCGCCGAGGTCATCAGGATCGGGACGACCGAACGTGGATCTGCCTTCTTCGTCGCCTCGAAGCTGCCCGCCCGGCCGGCGACACCCGAGGACCTGGGTGAGCCCGGCCTCCTGCTCGACGTGTGGGACCAGGTTGGCAGGCTGCATCGGGCCGGCCTCGCCCACCGCCATCTCGCGGTCGAATCGATCGGCGTGGACGACGACGGTCACGTCTGGATGCGCGACTTCGATCACAGCGAGACGGCGGCGACCGAGCGTGAGCGGGCCCGTGACATTGCCCAGCTCCTGACCGAGACGGCCGCCGTGGTCGGTGCGCCGCGCGCCGTCGCCGAGGCGGTGTCCGTGTTGGGTCCGGCCGCAGTCGCACCGTCGCTGCGGATGCTGCAGCCGCTCGCACTGCCTCCCGCGACGCGGGCACGGGCCGCGGGTGTCGCCGACCTGCTCGAGGACGTCCGGGCAGCCGTGACCGCGGCCACGGGTGAGCCCGAGCTCGAACTCGAAGAGCTCGAGCGGTTCAAGCCGCGCACGTTGCTGATCATCGCGGTGTCGGCACTCGCGTTCTACTCGCTGCTGCCGCAGTTGGTGAACCTCGACGAGACCATCGACGCGTTCGGCGATGCCGAGCCGTGGTGGATGGTCGCCGCCGTCGGCGCTTCCGCGCTGACCTACGTGTTCGCCACCGTCTCGCTGCAGGGGGCGGTCGCGGATGCGTTGCCATACGGTCCGACGCTGCGGGCGCAGGTGGCGGCGTCGTTCGCCGGTCTCGTGGGGCCTGCCAACCTGGGCCGGTACGCGCTCACCGAGCGCTTCCTCGAGCGTCTCGGCGTGCCGCGTGCCGAGGCAGGCGCGTCGGTCGCCGTCAACGCGATCGCCGGGCTGGTGGTGCACCTCGCACTGATGGTCGGCTTCTTCGTCTGGGCAGGCAGCTCGAACATCGGTGGGTTCTCGTTGCCCGACAGCGGGACGCTGCTGCTGGTCGTGGCGGTCGCGCTCGCCGTCGTCGGCGTGCTGCTCTCGGTTCGTCCGGTCCGGCGCAAGGTGTTCGTGCCGTTCTGGTCGGGCGTTCGCGACGGGACCGCGGCGATCGGGCGGGTGTTCACCAACCCGACCCGCGTGGCAGAGCTGTTCGGCGGGTCGGCGGGGATCACGCTCAGCTACCTCGCCGTCACCGTGTTCTCGGTCGAGGCGTTCGGTGGTGGGCTCGGTGTGGCCGAGATCGGAGCGGCTTATCTGGGGGCGATCGCAATCGCGACATTCGCGCCGACACCCGGCGGGCTGGGCGCCCTCGAATCGGCGATGATCGCGGGTCTCACGGCGTTCGGCCTGCCGGCCGGCGTTGCGGTGTCCGCGACGCTCACGTTCCGACTGTCCACCTTCTGGCTTCCGGTCCTGCCCGGCTGGGTGGCGTTCGGCTGGATGCAGCGCAACGACGAGCTCTGACCCGGCCGCCGACGAGCTCGGGTCGACGGACGATCGTGAGCTGAGCGCCTCAGCGGTCGGCGCGCTGGTCCACGAGGTCGAGGAGGTGGGTGAGGTCGAGGTCGGCGAGGATCGTGCGGGCCTCGTCACGCAGCGCCGTCGACGCCGCCTGATCGCCTGCGGCGGCGGCGACTGCCGCGCGGTCCGCCAGGGCGAGTGCACGGTCGCGCTCCATCGCGGCACCGGCGAACACCGACGCGCTCCGCTCCAGGCACTCCTCGGCACCGACGAGCCTCTCGTGGTCGCCCGGCACGGCGATGGGTCGACCGCGGGACGCGGCGACCAGCCCCAGCACCCGCCAGCCGTGCCCGAGGTGGTCGGGGTTCTCGTCCTGCTGGGCGAGCTGCAGGGCGGTCCGCACCTCCCGTTCCGCGCGGGTGTCGTCGCCCAGTGCGAGGTGTGCCTCCGCGAGGAAGCGGTGTGTCTCCGACGAGTGTTCGGTGCCTCCGGTGCGTGTCGCGGCGCGCACCGCGTCCTCGAGGTGGGCGACGCCGACGGTCGTGTCGCCGACCTCGACGAGCGCCCCGCCGAGGTTGTTCAGGGCGAGGGCCTCCTGGTCCAGATCGCCGATCTCGCGGACGATCTCGACCGCGTCGCCGAGCATCTCGATCGCCTGCCGGAGCTCGCCCTGGAGGCGTGCGACCTCGCCGAGGTTGATCAGGTTCGCGGCTTCGCCCCGACGGTCACCGCGTCCGCGGTCGAGCGCCAACGCCTCGGTGAACTGCACCGCCGCCTCGGCGTAGTGACCCAGCGTGAGATGGGCCGCCCCCAGCATCGAGCGCACGCCTCGCAGGCTGCGAGGGCTCGTGCCGCCCTCGATGATCCCGAGCGCCTCGATGCCCTGAGCGACGGCCTCGTGCGCGTCGCCGAGCCGGAGCAGCCCCCATCCCAGCTCGATCATCGAGTCGACCAGCGCCTCCGCCGCAGCGTCGCCGCGACGAAGGAGAGCGTTGGCTCGCCGTGCGACGTCGAGGGCTTCGCGGCTACGGCCGGTGCGGATGTGCAGGTGGGACTGGTGGAGGAGTGCCGACGCGACGTCGCGCTCGTCGCCCGACGACGCGGCGACCCGCTCCATCTCCTGGGCGGTGTCGAGCGCCTCGTCGTACTGCGCCGCGATCGTCAACGACTCGCAGAGGTCGTCGAGGACGCGCATGGTGGTGGCGGCGTCGAGGATCTCCGGTTCGAGGGCCGAGCGACATGCGTCGATGGCCTCACCGATCGCGTGTCGCGTGCGCGCCTGGTTCGCGGCGCGCGCGAACCACTGTGCCGACTCGGACACGGCGCCGCCGGACGCGTAGTGACCCGCGATGGTGCTCGCCGACGCCGACGCCTCGCTGCGCGACGCCATCCAGTCGGCGACCGCCCGGTGCAGGTCAGGTCGATCCTGGCGGAGCACGGTCTCGTAGGTCACCTCGCGCAGGATGGCGTGCGTGAAGTGGTATTCGACGGTGCCGGTGAAGACCGACGTGCTCTGCCGTTGGATCAGGTCTCTGCTCGCCAGGGTGTCGAGCGCCGCGTCGAGATCGGCGGGCGCCACACCTGCGCTCGATGCGACCTTGGGGATGGCTGCGTCCCAGAAGACCGACCCGACCACCGCGGCGCGCTGCAGGGCGGCCAGTTCCGAGTCGGCGAGGAGGTCGAGGCGGGCCTGGATCACGCCCGTGACCGTCGGGGGGATCGACAGATCGCCGAGGCGCTCGGCGTGCAGCTGCCATTCGTCGCCGTCGATCACGATCACGCCCTCGTCGACCATCATCCGCACCAGCTCCTCCACGAAGAACGGGTTGCCTCCGGTCGCCTCGACGATCCGCTGTCGCGGCTCGGGCGGGACGGCGCCGATGCTCTTGAGGACTTCGTCGACGAGCTCTTCGGATTCCGTGGGCGAGAGCGGTCCGAGGAAGATGCCGTCGGGGTCGGCCCGGGTCGGTGTGCCGATCGGTTCCGTGGGCCGGCTCAGGGTGACGACGAGCACGGGGCTCGCGGCCACCTCCCGACGAACTCGCGCGAGCAGGTCGAGCGAGGCGCGATCGGCCCAGTGCAGGTCCTCGATCAGGACGACGATCGGCATCTCGACCGCGGCTCGGGTGAGCAACCGTCCGATCGCGAGCGCCGCTCGGTCGGCGACCTCACGGGTGCCGGCGAGGTCGGCGTCGGCGCCGGTGAGCGCATCGACATCGACGTCGACGCCGATGAGGTGACCGACCCACGGCGCATCGGCTGCGGCCCCCTGACCGGCGAGCTCGCGGAAGCCCACGGCCAGCTTGGCGAGCGCGATCTCGCCCGGATCGTCCTCGGCGATCTCGAACCTGGCGAAGAGCAGGTCGCGGATCAGCGAGTAGGGGACGCCCTGGCGCCCGTGATCGGCGCGGCCCGTGAAGAGCCTGACCTCGCCCGGTCGCACCCGGAGCCAGTCCTCGAACTCGTACAGCAGGCGCGACTTGCCGATGCCGGCGTCGCCGACGATCGCCAGCGAGGTCATGGCCGACGCCTCGATCGTCGTCGACAGTGCCTGCTGCAGCCGCTCGAGCTCCTGCCGTCGACCGATCATGTCCGTCTCGACGCCCTCGATGCCGCGGCTCGGTAGCCGGAACGCGCGTGGCCGGACCCCCTCCACGAGGTAGGTCCGCAGCGACGCTCGCTTGCCCTTCACCTCGAGCGGCTCCTGCACTCGCACGCTGAAGACGCCCCGGACGTGGCGATAGGTGTCGTGCCCCACCAGCACAGCGCCCTCCGGGGCGGCCCGCTCGAGGCGGGCTGCGACGTTCACGGTGTCGCCCATCGCGGTGAACTCGTCGGTGCTCGCGATCGCTCCGAGCACCACCGGACCCGTGTTGACGCCAATGCGCATCGTGAGCTCGGGGACGGCCGCCTCGTCGCGTAGCGCGCTCAGCATGGACTGCATCTCGAGCGCGGCCCGGATGGCTCGCTCAGGGTCGTCCTCGCGGGCTTGGTCGGCGCCCCAGAGGCCCATGACCGCGTCGCCGATGTGCTTGTCGATCCGACCTCCGAAGCGCTCGATGACGCCGTCGAGGTGCTTCCAAAGCGCGTCGAAGCGGTCGCTCAGCTCCTCGGGGTCCAGTGTCTCGCCCAGCGCCGTCGACCCCGACACGTCGGCGAACAGGACGGTGATGAGCTTGCGCCGCTTCGCCCGTGATGGCCCCGACAGCGCCGTGCGGCGCTCTTCGAGCGTCGCGATCGTGGCGTCGACGACCTCGTCCGGCACGGTCCCGCGCAACTGCTCCTGCGCCGCGATCGCGATGCGGAGCTGCTCACGCTCGTCCATGTCGACGTCGCCGGAGGTCGATCGTGCGCTCAGGTCGGCACGGAGGCGCGCCGAGGCCGGAGCGTCATCGCGTCTTCGATGTCCCCAGGACGTCGGGGAACTGCTGGTAGTCGTCGTCGATGACCTCGGAGCTGCCACCGTTCTCCTGGTGAGCGCTGGACGCCGAGTGGCGCTTGCGATCGTCGTCGCCGACGGTCTGGTCGCATCGAACGCATCGGTACATCGGTCATCCTCCTCGATCGGACGGGCATCGCGGCCGTCTCGTCGATCCACCCAGGATCGATCCCCCGGAGCCGCACCTTACAGCAGGCCCTCCTGCCGCCCGGCGGATCGACCTGCTCGCCATCGTCGGGCCGGCCGACGGCTCGATGCAGCGCAACGTCGAGGTCAGGCTCGAGCTCGAATCATGGAGCGGCGATCACGCCGGCTTCGTCGCCCGGACGAACGCCGAGATCAGGCGACCGTCGATCGCCGTGACCTCGTCGACGTCGAACCCGGCCGACCCGAGCAACTCGCCGGCGTCCGCCAGGTCGTACACGCGGGTGGGCGCGATGTCGATGCCGATGAAGCCGGCCTGGGCCAGCAGCGCGCGGTACTCCTCGTCGTCGAGCGCTCCGGCGACGCACCCGACCCATGCTTCGACGCTCGAGCGGATGCGGGGGTCGATCGCGCCCCGGACCACGACGTCGGCCACCGCGAAGCGCCCGCCCGGTCGGAGCACGCGGAACGCTTCGCGGAGCACCTGGGCCTTGTCGGCCGACAGATTGATGACGCAGTTGGAGATGACGACGTCGACCGAGTCGTCGGGGAGCGGGATGTCCTCCATCCGGCCGTCGAGGAACTCGGCGTTCTCGACGCCGGCCTCGGCCTGGTTGCGGCGAGCGAGCTCGAGCATCTCGTCGGTCATGTCGAGTCCATAGGCGAACCCGCTCGGGGCGACCCGCCGAGCCGAGAGGAGGACGTCGATCCCTCCACCCGAGCCGAGGTCGAGGACGACGTCGCCGTCGCGGAGCTCGGTCAGCGCGGTCGGGTTGCCGCAACCCAGCGACGCTGCGCCGGCCGCGTCGGGAATCGTTGCGGTCTCTTCCGACGTGTACAGGTCGCGGGTGATCGGATCGTCGTGGCCGCAGCAGCTCGAGCTCTGCGCGGAGGGCGTGTCGAGGACGTGGCGGGCGATCCGGCCGTAGTCGTCGCGGACGCGCTCGACGAGGCGCGTCTCGTCGGTGTCGGAGCTGTGGGTCACGGGAACCTCCTCGTGGTGTTCGCATCTCCATCATATCGATAGTTCTCGATATGTCGAGAGCCAATCGCGCACTCCGATGGCGAAGGCGATGGAACCCGTGATGATGAACGGCGACGCCGAGCCCAAGCGTCCCGCCAAGAAGCAGGCCGAGCCGGTCGCGAAGGCAAGCCCCCCGCCGCACGACCCGACAGGGGGCTTCGGTTCCCGCGCGATCGAGCGGGCTGGCCCGCTCGGCCGTTCGCGTCTCGGCGTCGAACCGGACGCAGTGGCTCCTAGTGCTCGGCGAGCCAGAGGAGGACCGAGCGCACCCGGCGGTTGCTCTCGGGTTCGTCGCTGAGGTGCAGCTTGGAGAAGATCGAGTTGATGTGCTTCTCGACCGACTTCTCGCTGAGGTGCAGCCGCTCGGCGACGGCACTGTTGCGTAGACCCTCAGCGACCAGCGACAGCACGTCGCGCTCGCGCTCGGTCAGGTCGTCGAACGGCGACGGCCGGCGCGACCGTGCCTGGACGAACACCTCGATCGCTGCAGCGTCGATCGACGAGCTCGACGAGCACACGGCATCGATCGCGCTCGCCAGCTGGCGGCGGTCGGCGACGTTCTCCTTCAGCAGGTAGCCGAGTCCCTCGGTGCCGTCCTCGAGCAGCTCGATGACGTAGTCGGCGTCGAGGTACTGGCTGAGCACGATGACGCCGGTGTCGGGGTAGCGCGACCTGATCTCGCGCGCCGCCGCGATGCCTTCGTTGGTGTGCGTCGGCGGCATGCGGACGTCGGTGATCACGAGGTCGGGCCGGTGCTCGTCGACGGCAGCCATCAGGCTCGGGTGATCGTCGGCCTCGGCCACCACCTCGACGCCGTCCAGGGTGGTCAGTACCGACGTCACGCCCTGCCGGAGCAGCAGGGCGTCGTCGGCGATCACGACCCGCCTCATGCTGTTCCGCCGATCGCCGCGGCCGCGAGGTGCGGCAGCCGCGCCGTGACGGTCGTGCCCGACCCGGGTGCCGAGTCGATCGACAGGTCGCCTCCGAGCGCACCGACGCGGTCGGCCATGTTGAGCAGCCCGCGAGAGTCCTCGTGCTCGCCCGGGTCGAACCCCGGCCCGTCGTCGGCCACCGTCACCACGAGGCCGTCACCGTTCGACGCCAGCAGTACTTCGATCGTCGTGTCCGGGCTGCCGTGCTTCGTCGCGTTCTGGATGGCCTCGACGCAGACGTAGTAGAGGGCGACCTGGGTGCTCTCGTCGATCTCCTCCGACGTCGTGTCCTCGATCTCGATCGGTACCGGCGATCGACGTGCCACCGCGTGCAGAGCACGGGCCAGCCCGATCTCGTGCAGCCGTGCCGGGTACACGCCCTGGGCCAGGTCGCGCAGCTCGTCCACCGCCTCGGTCGCCTCCCGGTGCATCGCCATCAGCGTCTCACTGGTCGGGGCCGTGCCCTCGTCGGTCAGCTCGGCCGCCAGGCGGAGTTGCAGCGACAGCGACACCAACCGTTGCTGGGCGCCGTCGTGCAGGTCGCGCTCGAGCCGGATCCGTTCCTCGTCGGCTGCCACCAGCAGGCGACGTCGCGAGTCGCGCAGCGCCCGGTCGGCGGCTCGGAGCTCGCGGTTCTGGCGGACCGCTCGTTGCAGGCTCCGCAGGTGCACGAGGTTCAGCTCCTGGACGTCACCCATCACGAGCCACATGTTGGCGCCCACGTAGGCGAGGATGACCGTCAGGTACAACCATCGGGGTCCGACGTCGTCCAGCCCGACGCCGTCGGTCGTGAAGCTGATGAGCGAGATGGCGACGGCGATCGCGATGGTGCCGGGCACCATCCGCCGGACGACCCGCCGCTCCAGGTACGTGGCTGCCAGGATCGCCGGCCCGATCACGTTCTGCATCGCGATCGGCAGCGTGTCGGGGATGATGATGACCAGCGGGAAGAGCAGGTACCACGACCCGAGGTTGGCCCACAGGATCCCCCGCCGGAGGTCGCCGCGCCCGAAGTGCGGGCCCGCCATCCAGCGGAACGGCACGACCAAGAGGATGCAGCCGGCCAGCACGGCGGCCCACCACGCCTGGAGCACGATGGCCATGACGGCGACACCGACCGCGAAGACGGTGATCGCTCGCTGGTCGGAGCTGTTGTTCCTCAGGAGCCATTCCCGTGCCTCGCGTCGAACCTCGGGGATCTCGGACTCGGCGATCGACGGGAGGTCGACGTTGTCGCCGCCCTCGATCGCTTCGCTCGTTGCGCCGCTGCTCGTCTCGGCCCTGCTGTCGGACATCTCGGCAGGGTAGATCCCGGACCATGCTCACCTGTGGTGCCGAGCGACATGCCGAGCGACATGTCGCTCGGCGCACTGCCGGCTCAGTACCGGCTCGTCGAGATGACCTTGCCGAACATGTCGATGTAACCGATCCAGTTGGCGTCGCCGACATTGACGGTCGTGCTGTGCTGGTCGTTGGTGTCGATGATCACCCAGCGGTCCCGGATGGTGCCCGAGTCGGTGGTGGGTGCGCTGGACCGGTTCCACAGGCCGACCTGGTCGCACGGCCCCTCGATCGGGGTGCTCCAGTGCATGCGCAGGTTGTCGATGCCGAAGGGGATCGGGTCGTCGTACGAGGTGAGCCACACGCTCGGTGCTCCGTAGTAGAGAGTGGCGCCGACCCGGCGGTCGTACTCCGATCGGCCGTGGTCGCCGAAGTCGGGGATCAGGTAGGCGCAGCCGCCGTAGTCCCTGCCGTCGCCGAAGTTGCGCCGGACCTTCCTGGTCCCATCGATGCCGTGCAGCACGGTCATGTTCCGGAGGTGGGCGTACGGGTTGGAGGTGCCGATCGCGCTGGGGACGTGCGGCACCGGGTCGTTCGGGTTGACGACGGCGAACGACACCGGGACGAGCGAGCGGTGATGGTTCACCATCTCCTTCGACATCGAGCGAGGGGCGCCGAAGGTGTAGGTGACCACCTCGGTCTTCTCGTAGCCGAAGCCCATCAGCTCGTCGACGAGGTCGATCGATGCGATCGTGGCCAGCGCACCACCGAGGCTGTGGCCCGTGAAGAAGACGCGGGTGCCGTCGCCGCCGGCCTGCTGTTCGTCGCGGAGCACACGCAGCAGTTGCTCCTTGACCGCGCCGTAGGCGGCACCGAAGCCGCTGTGCACGGCATTGGACACGGTGCCCTTGCCGTGCACCGGCCAGGGCACCCGGATCGCACTGGCGTCGTTGAGGATGTCGGCGAGGTTGAGCTCGGTCCCTCGGAACGCCACGGCGAGATCGTCGGTGTCGACGTTCCGTGCGACGATCACCTCGGTATCGGTGATCGCGGCGAACCCCGGGTGACCGCCGCGCAGCGCGGCGAGGAGCTCCCAGCACTCCATCTGCTCCCGGAAGTGGACGGTGGCGGAGCCGATGTCGTCGAGCAGCTGGCCGCGGACGGCGATGCCCGGTTCGACCTCGTAGGCGCGTGACGAGAGGCCGAACATCGTGTGCGCCGTCGACGTGCTGTAGCTGGTCGTCGTCGGCGTGTCGCACTGCGGGCGGACCACCCGCGGCTCCTCTTCCTCTTCCTCGCCGAGCCCGATGCGGGTGTCGACCTTGCGGTCGGGTGCGCCGGTGGGCGTGGCGGGGGTGTACGCGCTCTCGGCGATCGTGCCGAGGTGGTCGGCGACCAGGTCGACGCTGGCGTGCTCGGAGTTCTGGAAGCACACTTGCCCGTCGCCACCGACCGCTGCGACGGCGACGTTCGGGTCGATGGTGCCGGGTCCGAAGTTGGTGTTCGACGCCACCGGGGGGTTGGCCTTGACGTCGGAGGAGATCAGTTGCCCGTTGCCGGCAGCCGACGCGGCCAGCGGCGTCAGGTTGACGATCGCGGCGTCGCCGGCGCTGCCGTCGACGGCGAAGCACAGCTGTCCCGAGGGCGGGACCCGGTTGCCGCCCTGACCAGTGCGCGTGTCGACCTTCCGGTCGGGCGCACCGCTGGGCGTGGCGGGGGTGTAGGCGCTCTCGGCGAGCGTGCCGAGGTGGTCGGCGACCAGATCGATGCGGGCGTGTTCGGAGTTCTGGAAGCAGACCTCCCCGTCACGTCCGATGGCAGCCACGGCGACGTTCGGGTCGATGGTGCCGGGTCCGAAGTTGACGTTCGACGCCACCGGCGGGTTCGCCTTGACGTCGGAGGAGACCAGCTGCCCGTTGCCCGCCGCCGAAGCGAGCAGTGGTGTCAGGTTCACGATCGCCGCATCACCCGAGTCGCCCTTGACCTCGAAGCAGCGCTGCGCCTCGCGATCGATGTCCGCCGCCGCCGGCGTCGAACCCGCGACGACGCCCGCTCCGACGACGACAGCTGCCGTGACCGCCCACGCGGCTGCGTCGCGAGCGGACCTGTTTGATTCCCGCATTCCCATAACGCCAGTATCCGGAACGACGATGGCGGTCGGCCACTGTGGAGCCCCGTCATCTGTGTGGGGTCAACCCGGTCGTGGGCGAGGGATATCCCTACCTCCAGTCGGGATGGCTGTATTCGAACCGGCGCCCCGCTGCTCCCTCAGCCGAGCATCGGGGTGCCGATCGCCTGGACCGTGTCGCGCCGGCGTCACGGCCAGGTGACGTCGAGCGACGCGAGGACTCGCTCCATGGCGGCTTGGTCGATGGGCGCGATGGTGTTGAACACGACCTGGACGAAGTAGTCCTCGCCGGGTGCTTGGAGCACGTAGGCGACCCATCCGGCGTTGCCTGCGCCGCAGTGGTCCTGCGTGCGGTAGACACCGGTGTAGTGGCCGTCGTCGTAGCTGCCCGTTTCGACGGGCGCGCAGTCGTCCCAGACGCCCCAGGTGGCCATGTAGTCAGCTGGGCTGGCGTACTGCTTGGCAGCTTCCCGAAGCGCGCGGATGAGCACGCCGGCCGCTCCCCAATCGTCGAGTACCACGTCGAGGTTGGTGGCGGCGGCAAGTGACGGTTCGGGCGGTTCACCGATCGGTTCGGTCCACGTTTCGTCCCAATCGGCCGGAACGTCCACGGTGATGGCGCCGGTGTCGTCGGTGAGGGTGACCCAGTCGTCGTAGGCGGTGTCGTCGGTGAAGTAGCCGAACACGTCCGCGATGAGGTGGACCGTGCCGTACCGGTTGTATGCCCTGAACGCCATCGGGTAGTCGAGGTGAGCGCAATCGACCGGCTCGGCGAGTCGGACGATGACGTGGTTCGGGACGGTCTGGCCCGGAACGAAGTTGAGGTTCGATGCCAGCGGGATCTCGCACAGGTCGTCAGGGAACACCGTCACGAAACCCACCGCGGTCGGCTGGGTCGCGGTCAGGTTCAGGACCAGGGCGCTCACGCCGAACTCGGGTACGCCCATGTATCCCGACATGGATTGCCACAACCAGCAGTCCTCACACAACGGGCCGCCGATGACGCCCTCTCGGGTGTCGAACACGCGGCCGGGATTGAGTCCGATGAACCGGCCGGCTTCGGTACTGCGGTCGTCGTCGTAGTAGCCGACGACGTCGGCGAGGACGTGCACCGTGCCGTAGCGGTTGTAGAAGTTCACGATCCCCGATGCCGGCACCCGGACCGTGACCAGGTTCGGGACGGTGAGCCCGGCCACATAGTTGAGATTCGACGCCAGCGGCGGCGACCCGACGTCGTTGGGATACACCGTGAGATAGCTCGGCGCGGTCGGCTGGGTGACCGTGACGTTCATCACCACCCCGGTCACACCCGTGGTGGGCACGCCGCCCTTGCCGAGCACGTTGAACTCGAGCGTGTCATCCGGACCCAACGGTGCGGTGCCGACGCCGCCGCGCCCGCTGCGGGTGTCGAAGTACCGATACGGGTAGTCGATCGAGTGGAACCGGCTACCCGCCGGGCCTGCGTCGCCGGAGTAGAAACCGACCACGTCGAAGATCACATGGGTCGACCCGTACCGGTTGTACGCATTCACCTGGCCGCCCGAACCGACAGCGACGGTGACCAGGTTCGGGACCGTCTGCCCGGGCACGAAGTTCAGATTCGACACCAACGGGCGAGGCACGCCCTTGGGCCACACCGTCAGGTAGCTCGCCTGTGTCGGTTGGGTGACCGTGACGTTCATCACCACCGCTGACACCCCGGCCGACGCGACACCGCCACGACCGGTGACCTGCACCGAGATCGTCTGGTGCTCACCCACCGGCTCGATCGCACCGTCCTGCCCGTTCCCCGTTCGCGTATCCAGAATCCGAGCAGGCGTCAGCGACGTGAACTCGCCCGTCGGCGACGGACCGGCGACGGTTGCAGACGGCAGAACTCCGATCGCCGCAGCCGTCAATGCGGCGACGACCCCGAGATGCTTCGCGCGCATCCTGACGCACCTCCACAAGCCCCGTACTCACATGAAGAGGCAGTGGGTCGGGGGCGCAACCCCCTCCCTCAACCCCATCGAACACCATTCGTCGACGCCCCACAACAACGAAGTGCGCACCAGCCGGTCGCGTGGTGTCCCGGGATGGGACGCCCTTCTCGCACAGCGCCAGGATCTCCGAGCAACTCGCGTCCGAGGTCGTCGACCAGGCGCCACTCGGCGGTGGACCCGCCCGGCTACGTCAAACCCAGCACTCCGCGGGACGCCTACGGGGTGGCCGGATTCCAACCGGCGACCCCTGCGCCGCAGCTTGGAGATCGGCCGTGTCTGCCAGCGTCAAATCGCCTCGGGCTTGGCTGTCGCACCGAGGTGAATGCACGGATTGCCTCGCTGCCCGGACAGGCAGTTCGGCGGCGCCTTCACGGCCGTCCGATTGTGGCTCGGCGACTCGGGCGCGGAACCGGCCATGCCTCTTGCGTCTCGGGTCGAGCTCCCGTTTACTTGATGTACAAGCCGATGGCGGGTTGAGGGGTCAGACCATGGGAATCGGGCGGTATCGAGCGGGCAAGCTCGACCTGATCGTGTCGTTCAAGTTCTCCCCCACTGCGGCGGACCTCTCGAACTGGCTGGGGTGCTTCACAGCGGTGTCGGCGCACTTGCATGGCCTGACCGGAGGCACCGTTCAGCTCAGGAACCTCAGGTGGGTTGCGGACACCGCCGGCGTCCACGTCGCCGATGTGTACATCTCGGAGACCGCGCCCATCGGATCGTCGTCTCAGCACTCCATCTCCGGGCTGGGCTACGACCAGCACCTCGGGCAGCCGGATCTTCAGGTGACGCTGCCGAACTCCTGGTGGTCGCGGCAGAACGGCGTCACGCACGAGTTCATGCACTACCTGTTCGACCACGGCGACGAGTATGGCTCGAGCGATGTACCACCCAAGCCGGGCTGCCTCCAGGACATCGAGGGAACACCCCCCGACACGGCTTGCCTGCTGGAGAAGGAGGCGGCGAACGGGCTCTGCACCACGGCCGGCTCGGGTGCCGCCACCAGCCACATGAGCGCCGACGACGCGACGGGCGGTGACCAGCAGGTGTTCCACCAGATGTCCTGCCGAGACTGGCTGGACAACCTCCTGACGCCGCCGGGGCCGTACACCACTTCCGTCGCGCTTGGCAACGTCAGCTGGGTGCCGCTCGATTCACGGGCCCGCACCGTCTTGGTGCTCGATCGGTCGGGCTCGATGACCGGCGATCCGATCGCCGGGGTGCGCGACTCGGCGCACTATTGGCTCGACCACTCCAATGCGGTCGCCCAGACCGCAGTAGACGCCGGGAGGCCGGAGCGCCTGCTGGGCATGATCTCCTACAACACGACGCAGCAGGAGGTCCTCGCGCTCACCCAGTTGCCGCTCACGGCGGCGGACCTGACGACGGAGCTCACGAACATCCTCACCACCGGCGATCTGGACGCCGGCGGACTCACCAACATCGGCGGTTCGCTCGATGATGCGCGGGTGCGCATCCTGGGGCCGGTTCCACCCTCCGCCGCCCAGAGCCTCGTGGCATTGACCGACGGGTTGCACAACGACCCCAACGGACAGCCGCCGAGCGGTGCAGTGCTGGATCAGCTGGTGGACGATTGGGTCCGGGTGTTCACGCTGGGCTACTCCGATTCCGCCGACGCGAACACCCTCCAGAACATCGCCAAGGTCACCAAGGGGGAATACCTGCCCATGACTGGTGCGCCCGGCAGTCTTGGTGCGCACACGATCCTCGACGGCTTCGTCAAGGCAGCCGGCGACGATTCCAGCGGGTTCATCGTCCATCAGAGCGTCACGGTCGGCGCCGAGCCCGTTCGGATCGACGTGCCGGTCGAGCGAGGAGCCGACTACGTATCGTTCGTCGTGACCTACCTCCGTGGGGCACAGGTCGCACTGCAGGTCTTCGACGAGCACGACACACAACCCTCGGGGCCCTCGGTCATCCCGTCGAACTCGAGCGACGTCCCCTACGACTTCGTGGTCGTCGGTGCGCCCGAACCCGGCGACTGGTACATGCTGGTCTCGCCGGTACCGGGAGCTCCTCCGCCGGGCGACGTCACGGTGTGGGCGATTTCGGGCAACGGACACGTCTCGGTGGGTGTGAGCGGCCACCAGCAGGTGTACGAGTTGGATGAGCCGGTCGAGTTGCGGATCCGCGCACACCACCAGTTCGCGTTGAGCGGACTCGACGCGCCGACCGTCCGGTTCCCGGAGCTCGATCGCCAACCCGAGGCTCGCGCGGAGGAATCCCCGCCCGGTTCCGGCACCTACTTCGCCCGGATCGAAGGTCTGCCGGAGGGGTCACACCGCGCCGAGATCGTCGTCGAGAACGACGGCCGTGCGGTGTCGGTCGTCGACCCGACGCTCGAGCCGGACGGCGATCTGCCCGATGGTTCGCTCCCGTTCCGCCGTATCCGCACCGTTCACATCCACGTCGGACGGCTGGGCGAGGGCGAGGACACCGACCCTCGCGACGAAGCGTCGGTCTGAGGTCGGCCCCGGGCTTCGTGCCCGATCGTCAGGTCGACGTGTAGTCGATCGACAACGGGTGTCGGGTCGACCCGAACGACACGCCATGGACGGGGAGCGGCCCACACTGGTCGACGACCGTGCCGTCCGCGGCGAACTCGGTGATGGCGAACGCCGCGACGGGCACGTCGCCCGGCTGCGGTCCGCCCCCCGGCACCTCGCTGTATCCCCCGGTGAAGAGGTCGGAGCAGTTGACATGGAGCGGACCGGAGAGCGCAGCGCCCGGTGTGGTCCCCACATCGATCGAGGTGTCGTTGGAGGCGCCCTCAACGACGACGTCGCTCTGGCCGGCAACGCAGGCACCGAAGTAGAACGTGAAGGAGAAGCGGCCGCCTTCGTACGGGTGGCCGGGATCGATCTGCGGGAGCACGAGACAGTTCGTCGACTCGCCTTGCCGAACCCCCCACGTCTTGCCGGAGTCGATGTCGAGTGAGATCGAATGCTGCCCCGGCGTGGCATCTGCGGTGATCGGACCGACGACGCACGACGCCGAGGCGCCCGGTCCGACTGGTGCCGACGCCGAGCAGATCGTGCCGCCGAGATCTGCGGACGTGATGGCGAACGACCGGAGCTCACCGATGTCGAGGTTCGTCACGATGAGGCGCACCCAGAACGAGCTACCCGCAGCGACCGTGGGCGCCGGCTGCGTGTCGTCGGGCGGTGGCTGCGGTCCCGAAGGCGACCAAGGCCCCGAGGCCGACGGGCCGATCGCGACGAAGAGATCGAAGCTGGGTGTCGGCCCGCGGTTGAAGCTGAATGTGTCGGTCCGGATCGTGGTGGCGAAGGGTGCCGTCGTGGTCGTGGTGGTCGTCGTCGAAGTCGAGCTCGTGGTCGTGCTGGTCGTCGAAGTCGAGCTCGTGGTCGTCGTCGTCGACGTCGACGCGGTGGTGCTCGTCGAGGAGCTACCAGTCGTCGGAGGCGTTGACGATGTGGTCGTGGCCGTCGTGGTGGCAGAGCCAGTACCTGGACGCTTCGTCGTCACGGTGACCGGTTGGCTCGTCGTGGGGCCTGCTGATTCGACCTGTGTCGTGGTCAACGACGTCGACGCCACCGAGCTGGATGTCACGGAGCCGGGTGTCGCGGAGCTCGATGTCGCGGAGCTCGACGAGGTCGACGTGGACCGCCCGGGCGCGGTATCGCTCGAGCCATCCTCCGATGCGCTCGTGCTGCGCGTGGTCGAGTCGGTCGAGGTGTCGGTCGACTCGGAGGCGAGGTCGTCGTCGGTCCCGGAACTGCAGGCCGCGATCACGAGCGCAGCGAGCACGCACCCGCCTGCCCAAGCCCGTGCCCCCATGTCAGGTCCCTTCGTCTTACGATTCCAGCGTGTCAGGCCGGGATCTTCGATTCCAGGGGTTTCTGGCGGTTCTCGTCAGCACCATCCTGAGATCACAGCTCGGAGCAGTCGGTCGGCGGGCTCTCCGGCCGGAGCTCCACCGCCATCGCGTACTCCCGTCGTGCGGCGGCTTCGTCGTCGAGTCGACACTCGTACAGCGTTGCTCGCGCTCGGTGGAACGACGCCTTGCGGGCGTCGTCGATCGCGAGATCGAGCGCCGCGGCGTACTCGTCCAGAGCCAGTCGGTCCTCACCCAGCTGAGTCGCTGCGAAGGCTGTTAGCTGGTGAGCCTCAGAGGCGAGGTCGCGTAGACGAGGGTCGGTCGTCACGCCCAGTGCGGTGATCTCGCCGAGCACGACTTCCAGACCTTCCATCGACGCCCGGAGATCTGAGGCCGACGTCTCGCCGCGACAGAGGTCTGCGCGCGCAACGCCCAGACCTGCCCGAAGGTTGAGATACGACTTCGGTGGCGCGGCGAGCTCGCTGATCATTCGAAACGAATCGGCCGTTGCCTCCAGGCGATCGTCGCTGGTCGGGACGCTTCCGCAGGCCAACTGGAACTCGATCTCGGTGATCCCGAACTGTGCGCGCGGGTAGTCCGGGTCGATCTCCAGTGCGCGCTCGTAGGCCTCCCGAGCAGCGTCGAGGTCGCCCTGGGTGCCCGCTACGTTGCCGATCAGCTGGAGGATCACGGTGCGGCCGTCGTCGCCGATCCAGTTCGCTTCGGCATCCTCCAGGAACGCGCTCGCGGTATCGAAGTCGAACGTGGTGTAGTAGCTCAGTCCGATCATCAGGTCGGCGAGCGCTTCGGCCTGCGGCACCATCGTGTCGACGACACGGCGTTGTACGGTGATGGGATCGGCTGATGGAATCGTCGAGGACGCAAGGACGTACACGCCAGCGATCTCCTCCGCGTTCTGCGCGTTGCGTGCCGAGACGAGCAGTTCGGCGGAGAACTCGCTGAATCCCCCGATGTTCGTGACGGTGCCGTAGAGCACGGCGTCGGCGGCCAATCGTTCCGCTAGTCGAGTTGCCTGCTCGGCCCGTTCGGTCGACGTGTCGCCCGCGATGACGCCGACGTCGGCCGGGGCAGCCATGGCGAGATCGAGATCATTGTCGGCAAGGGCGGACCGGATGCCGTCGAAGACCGCATCCGCCAACACCAATCCGAGATCGGATTGGTCGGACGTGGTGGCGATCTCGGCGACGGCGATGTTGAATGCCCCCTCGAGCCGGCCGAGCTGGAGATCTACGAACACGGTCGCCGAGGCCGTTGCCCCTTCGCCGTCGATCGCCGTCACGGTGAAGCTGTCGGTGCCGCGGGCCGAGGCTGGTGCCTCGTACTCGAGGCGTGTCCCGTCGACTGCGATTTCTGCACCGAGCGCTGACCGAGCGTCCGTCGACCAGCGGATAGCGCCGTCCGAGTCGTCGGTGGCCCACTCGGCGATCTCGAATTCGGCACCGACGCCGGCCGTCGCCTCCAAGCTGCCGGGCAGTTGGATGAGCGGTGCCGCATTGACGTCGCCGTCGGTTGCGCGTTCGAGGAGCAGTGCGCCGCCGACCACTGCAGCGAACGCAACAACAAGCCAGACGACCAGGGGGACACCGAGTGGCCGACGCCGGCCCCCGATCGTCTTGATGAGATGTTTGACGTCGTCATCGAATCGATCGACCCGGATGGACCGTGCCTGTCTGCCGGGGAGATCGCGAAGGCCGGCGGGGAGGGCGTCAGAGTCGGGCATCGCTGCCCCGCCGACGGTGACGGGAATCACGCGCACGTCGCGATCGAGCGAGCTCTCGATCTCTCGCCGTACCCAGTCGTCCGGGGCGTCGATGCGGCGTGAACCGTCGGGCTCCGATGCAAGCCAATCGGGTCCGATGACCGCAAGCACGACCTCGGCTCGATCGAGCGTCGCCGTCAGCCGTTCGGCGAAGTCGTCTCCGGCTCGGATCGTCTCATGATCGAGAAAGAGCGTGCCGCGGCCGTAGTAGCGCTGGAGTTGGTCGAGCAGTCGACCGGCATGCCCGCCCGTGTCGGCGCGCCGGTAGCTGATGAAGACCTGTGGCGCAGAGAGACCAAGGGCCATCCTGAGCCGTTTGAGCCTCACTCAGCATCATGATAGGCACCGGCTACCGCGCAAGCGTGTCGTCGAGCGGGTCGCACGTCAACGACCCGCCGTCGAGGTCTCGGCCGCGAGATTCCGGGGGAGGGTGCTCGACCCACGCGGTCGAGCGCCGCGCGGATCCACGCTGCCTGCAAGTGGTCGGGATGGCCGGATTCGAACCGGCGACCCCCTGCTCCCAAAGCAGGTGCGCTAGCCAGGCTGCGCCACATCCCGTGGTCCGGCTCGGCCGGACGGGTCGCAGCCTACCGGCGCGGTCCGATCGGGGCGTGGCGAGTTGCTCGGCCGGTTGCGGGCGCGATCGGCGGGCCGAATGCGTCATGCTGGTGGTGTGAGCGACTTCCCGCCACCCGGCGTCTCGCACGGCGGGCCGATCCTGATCGGGCTGTCCTTCCGCGACGCGTTCCGCGCCCAGGAGTTCCTGACGGCGATGCGGCGGCTCTCGAGCATCGGTTCGCTCCGGCTGCGCGACGCGGTGCTGGTCAGCAAGGACGCGTCGGGCGAGGTGCGCGTCCGCGAGACGATCGACCCGCAGCCGGGCCGGTCCGCCCTGTCCGGGGCGGTGTGGACCGGTCTGCTCGGCCTGCTCGTCGGTGGGCCGGTCGGGTGGATCGCGGGGCTGGGCGTCGGTGCAGGTGCCGGTGCGATCACGGCGAAGGTCGTCGACCTCGGCGTGCCCGACGAGTGGGTCGACTGGTTCCGCGAGGCCGTCGCCGAGGGGACGAGCACGATGGTGATCCTCGCCGAGGACGTCGATCTCGCTGCGCTGCGCGACGAGGCGAAGCGGTTCGCCGGCGCCGACCTCGTGCACAGCACGTTGCCCGAAGCCTCGCTCGACGAGCTACGGCGGGCCCTCGAACCGGAAGGGGATGCGTGACCGGCAGGCCGCGCGACCGGACGCACCACGCCTACATCCGGGGTGAACGGGCGTCCGGGCGCTTCGCCCGTGTCGACAGTCGAGTCGTCATCTTCGGGTCGCTGTTCCTGGTGGCTGCCGTGCTGGTCGTCCTCGCGGCAGCCGAAGGTTCGCCCGACGACGCACTGGCCACGACGGTCGAGAGCTCCGAGCAGGACGGCGCTCCGGTGGTCGCCGGGACCGGCCCCACGGGCGACGGCGGGGCCGTGGCCGGCGACGACGCCGCGGTCGCCGGCGACACCGCAGGGGCAACCATCCCGAGCACGACCACGAGCACGACCACGACGACGACCACCACCCTTCCGCTGGTGCCCGACGACGGCAAGACGTCGAGCGAGCGACGGCTCGTCGACGCGTTCACGGTGTGGGACGACGACCTGCAGCCCAAGAGCATCGTCGCGTCCGGAGACGGGCTGTTCTTCGCCCAGAACATGATGTACCGCCACAACGTGGCCATCTACGACCGCTCGGGCAACGAGGTGGCGGTGATCCCCGACGAGGTCGACCTGTCGGCGTTCGGGATCGCCGGGGGAGGGACTGCCCAGGGCTCGCCGGTCGAGGCGGCGTTCACCCCCGACGGCCGGTTCGTCTACGTGTCGAACTACAAGATGTTCGGCGACGGCTACAACCCGGTCGCCGACGACGACTGCGACCGCGGGGATTGGGACGACAGCTTCGTCTACAAGATCGACGTCGGCCGGTTCGAGATCGTCGAGGTGATCCCAACCGGCGCCGTGCCGAAGTACCTCGCCGTGTCGCCCGACGGGTCGCGGCTCGTCGTGTCGAACTGGTGCGGTTTCGACGTGTCGGTCATCGACACCACCAGCGACTCCGAGCTCGGTCGCGTCGACGTCGGCCGCCATCCGCGCGGCGTCGCCATCACCAGCGATTCGCGGTTCGCCTACGTGACCGTGATGGGCGAGGCCCGGATCGACGTCGTCGACCTGCAGTCGCTGAACGTCGTCAACTCGATCGACGACGCGGCGGGCACCACCCCGCGCCACATCCTGCTGTCCGACGACGACCGCTACCTGTACGTCTCGAACCACCGCATGAACTCGGTGCGCAAGATCGACCTCAGCGTCGGGGCGGTCGATGGCATCGCCAGCACCGGTACCCAGACACGAACGATGGCGCTCGCCGACGACGGCGAGAGCCTCTACGTCGTGAACTACCAGGACGGCACGGTCAGCAAGGTCCGCACCAGCGACATGGAGATCCTGCAGACGGTCTACTCGGGCGTTCGCCCCGTCGGCATCACGTACGACCCCGAGACCCGTCAGGTCTGGGTCGCCAACTACGCCGGCAGCCTCCGCGTCTTCAACGACGAGTGACCGCGCGGCGTGCGCCATCTCATCATCTCTGCGACACCCCGTCGTCAGGATGGGCGACATGACCAACCGCCGCATCACCATCTCGTGCGACGACTGCTCGATGCAGTGCACGGCGACCTGCGACGACTGCGTCGTGTCGTTCGTCCTGCGCGACGAGCCCGGCGAGGAGGCACCGATGGTGCTCGACCTCGAACAAGCCCGCGTCGTGCGCCTGTTCAGCCACGCCGGCCTCGTCCCCGACCTGAAGTACGACGTCGCCGGGCACGGCCGGTTCGCGGGTTGACGCCCGGGCCCCGGCCACGGCCGCCGACTGGGTCGTCGACACGCACCGACCGGAATCTGGGCCCGCGTGTCGAATCACGTGACCGTCGTCCGTCTCTTGTCTGACGGCGTCGCCGTCGACTCGACAACGGTCAAGGAGAAGGAGGCCTGACATGGCCAAGTACGTGTTCACCTACCACGGCGGTGCCGGCATGGCGGAGGATCCCGAGGAGATCGCCCGGGTGATGGAGGCGTGGGGCGCCTGGTTCGCCACCATGGGCGACGCCGTCGTCGACGGCGGCAACCCGGTCGGCGCCACCAAGACCGTCGCCGCCGACGGTTCGGTCACCGACGGTAGCGGCGCCGAGGTCGGCGGCTACTCGATCATCAGCGCCGACAGCATCCACGACGCGGTCGCGCACGCCAAGGGCTGCCCCGTCCTCGAGGGCGGCGGCCGCGTCGAGGTGCACGAAGCCATCGACATGTGACCCGTACGCTGGCGGGGTGCGGCAGCCCGAACCACCCCCGAGCTGGGACGAGATCGTCGATCTCGGTGCCCGGTTCGGCATCCCCCATCTGGGTGTCGCCCCCGCCGGCGTGCTCGAACGTGCTCGTGCCGCGCTGCACGAGCGCAAGGCCGCCGGCCTACACGCCGGCATGAACTTCACGTATCGCAACCCCGACCGTTCGACCGACCCACGGCGTGCCGTCGAGGGCGCTCGGTCGATCATCGTCGCCGCCCGCCCGTACCGGGCCACCGACGAGCCCGGCCGTCCCGCCGGCACGCAGGCCCGCATCGGTCGGTATGCCTGGGTCGACCACTACGCCCCGCTCCGAGTCGGGCTCCGGGAGATCGCCAGGCGCCTCAAGCGCGCCGGTGAGCGAGCCGTCGCCTTCGCCGACGACAACGCCGTCGTCGACCGCGAGGTCGCCCACCTCGGCGGCCTCGGCTGGTTCGGCAAGAACGCGAACATCCTGCTGCCGGGTGCCGGCAGCTACTTCGTGCTCGGCTCGATCATCACGACCGCGGAGTACCCGGCGAGCCGGCCGGTCGAGGACGGCTGTGGTACCTGCCGGCGCTGCCTCGACGGGTGTCCGACCGGTGCGATCGTCGCGCCCGGCGTGGTCGACGCGAACCGGTGCCTCGCGTGGCTCGTGCAGCAACCGGGCACGTTCCCGGTCGAGTTCCGCGAGGCGCTCGACGACCGGCTCTACGGCTGCGACGACTGCCAGGAGGTCTGCCCGCCCACCATCCGGCTCGGCGAGCGCCACCGCATCGCCCTCGGCGACGACTCGTCCCAGCCGACGGTGCGTGCGTGGGTCGACGTGCTCGATCTGCTCGAGTCCGACGACGACGAGCTGCTCGCGCGCCACGGTCACTGGTACATCGCCGGCCGGAACCCGGCGTGGCTGCGCCGGAACGCCCTGATCGTCCTCGGCAACCGCGGTGACGCCGGCGACGAGCGGACACGGCGCGTGCTGCACGAGTATCGGGCCCACACCCATCCGATCCTGCGCGAGCACGCCGACTGGGCGGCCGGTCGCCTCGGGCTGCTGTCGGTCCCGTGAAGCACCTCCTCGTCACGAACGACTTCCCGCCGAAGATCGGAGGCATCCAATCGCTGCTCTGGGAGTGGTGGCGCCGCCTGCCCCCGGAACGGTTCGCAGTGCTGACCAGCCCGCACCACGGTGCCGACGAATTCGACCGCGAGCAGCCGTTCCGGATCGAGCGCATCCCCGAACCCGTGCTGCTCCCGCATCCGCTGATGGTCCGCCGCGTCGACTCGCTGGCCCGGGAGATCGGGGCCGACCTCGTCGTGCTCGACCCGGCCGTGCCGCTCGGGCTGATCGGACCCTCGGTGGCGTTGCCCTACGACGTCGTGCTGCACGGCGCCGAGGTCACCGTGCCAGGTCGGCTGCCGGGCACCAAGCAGGGCCTCGCACATGTGCTGCGCAACGCACGCCACGTGATCGCAGCCGGGCAGTACCCGGCCGCCGAAGCGAACCGAGCGGCCGGGCGCGAGCTGCCGACCACCGTCGTGCCCCCGGGCGTCGACACCGACCGGTTCCGCCCGCTCGGCGACGGCGAGCGTGCCGCGGCCCGCCGCGACCTCGGCCTGCCGGTCGACGGCCGGCTCATCGTCGGCGTGTCCCGGCTCGTGCCGCGGAAGGGATTCGACACTGCGATCCGCGCCGTGGCGCGACTGCGCCATCGGTACCCCGACCTGGTGCTGGCCATCGCCGGGAAGGGGCGCGACGACGGTCGCCTGCGTCGCCTCGCCGCCGAGCTCGACGCGCCGGTCACGTTCCTCGGCCGCGTCGGCCACGACGATCTTCCACGTCTCTACGGGTGTGCCGACGTCTTCACGATGCTGTGCCGCAATCGATGGGGCGGCCTCGAGCAGGAGGGCTTCGGCATCGTCTTCGTCGAGGCGGCCGCGTGCGGGGTCCCGCAGGTGGCCGGTGACAGCGGCGGCGCGGCCGAGGCCGTCGCCGACGGCGAGACCGGCCTGGTGATCGAGCAGCCGGGCGACGAGACCGCGGTCGCCAGAGCCGCCGACGCGTTCTCACAGCTGCTCGACGACCCGGCCGAGCGCGCGCACATGGCTGCCGCGTCACGGCGGCGGGCCGAGCGCGAGTTCTCCTACGACGTCCTCGCGGCCCGCCTCGCCGCCGCCCTCGACATCGACGGCATCGACTGACGACTCGATCGACGCACTGATCGACGCACCGATCGACGCACCGCCGTCGGGCCGGCGGGCCGGAACACGGTTCGCGGTGACGCGGCGGCCCCGGTGCTCGTAGCCTGGCGGAGTGACCGAACGAGCGGCACCGGCGGGCGACTGGATCGTCCGGGGCAACCTCGCCGCCACCGCGCTGTTCGCCGTCACCGCGTCCTATGCGGCAGTCGTCTTCAACACGCCGTCGCAGTGGATCGGCGCAGTCACCGCGATGGTGCTGTTCGCCGTCGGCGTCGTCGCGTTCCTCTGGTCGTACTGGAGCGCAGTCCAGCGCAGCCGTTCACACCAGATCGCCGTCAGCCAGCTGTACGTGCTGCTCGGTCCCGCGATCCCCGCGCCGGTCCGCAGGGTCATGAACGTGACCCTGCTGGCCCAGTTCGTCATCGCGATCGCCACGACGCTGGCTCGGCCGAACGGTCCCGACGGCAATCCCGGCTCGTCGCTTGCGGTCGGTTTCCTCGTGCCGATGCTCGGTTTCGGCCTCAACGGCCTGTGGGCCTCGGCCCACGGCAACTTCGCGACGCGCACCGACGTCCCCACTTCAAACAGCGAAATCAGGCAGAATGCAGACCATGGCTGAGACCGCCACCGAGTCCATCACCATCGCTGCGCCCCCCGATCGGGTCTGGGCCATCGCGATCGACCTCGAGGCGTACCCGGTCTGGACACACGACGTGAAGGACGTCGTGATCACCCACCGCGACGAGGAGGGTCGGCCGAGCACGGTCGAGTTCCGGACGTCGGCGCTCGGCCGCAGCACCCACTACACGCTCGCCTACGACTACTCCGACGCGCCGAACGCCCTCGCCTGGAGCATGATCAAGGGCGACATCCAGCGATCGATCGACGGCGCCTTCCGGTTCGAACCCACCGGCAACGGCCAGACCCACGTGCACTACGACCTCGCGATCGAGCTGGTCGTCCCGCTGCCCGGCTTCGTGAAGCGCCGCGCCGAGCGCCGCATCCTCAACGCCATCAAGGAACTCAAGGCGTTCGCCGAGGCGTGATGCTCGCCGAGGTGTGATGGAGCTGCCCCGATGAGCGTGGGGCGCAGCGTCGGCATCGACGTCGGCGGCACGAAGTGCCTCGGCGTCGTGCTCACCGACGACGGCACGGTCGTCACCGAGGACCGACGGCCGACGCCGCGCGGTCCGGGCAGCCTGCCGGCCCTGATCGAGACGCTCGCCGAGCTCGCCGAGTCGCTCGGCCCGTACGACCACCTCGGCGTCGGGGTGCCCGGCCTCGTCACGCGCTCCGGTGTGCTCCGTGCCGCCCCCAACCTCGACGGCGTCGCCGAGTTCGACGTCGCCGGTTTGCTCGGCGAGCGGATGGGTCATCCGGTCCAGGTCGACAACGACGCCACCGGTGCGGCGCTCGCCGAGTGGCGGTTCGGCGCCGGCCGGGGCGCGACCGACATGGTGCTGGTCACGCTGGGCACCGGCATCGGTGGAGGCCTCGTGGCGGGCGGTCAGCTCCAGCGCGGCAACCACGGCTTCACCGGGGAGTACGGCCACATGGTCGTCGATCCGGACGGACCGCCCTGTCCGTGTGGGCGCCGCGGCTGCTGGGAGCGGTACGCGTCGGGTTCAGGGCTCGCACGGCTGGCGCGCGAAGCGGCCGTCGGGCGTCGCGTCAGCCGCGTGCTCGAGATCGCCGGCGGCGACCCCGAGGCGGTCCGCGGCGAGATGGTCCAGCAGGCCGCCCGCGAGGGCGACGCCGACTCGATCGCCGTCATCGACGACTTCGGCCGCTGGGTGGCGCTCGGGTTGGTCAACCTCACCAACGCGCTCGACCCCGAGATGTTCGTGCTGGGGGGCGGGCTCGCAGCCGGCGCCGACCTGTACCTCGATCCGATCCGCACGTGGTTCCGCGAGCTGATCTACCAACCCGAGCTGCGCCCGATGCCGCGGGTCGCGTTCGCGGAATGGGGTGAGCAGGCGGGCGCGGTCGGCGCTGCGCTCCTCCACACGGTGCACGGATGAGGGCGCCCGGCGTCCGCCGTGACGCCCTGCTGCCCCTCTATCTCGTCAGTCTGATCGGCGCGCTCGGCTTCTCGATCGTCCTGCCGTTCCTCGTGTTCCTGATCGAAGAGTTCGGCGGCAACGCGTTCGTGTACGGCCTGGTCGGCGCGACCTATCCTGCCTTCCAGTTCGTCGGCGCGCCGGTGCTCGGTCGGTGGTCCGACCGGATGGGGCGGCGCAAGGTGCTCCTCATCAGCCAGCTCGGCACGCTGGCCTCGTGGGTGTTGTTCGCGATCGCCCTCTTCCTGCCCGTCGACGCGATCACCGACGTGTCCATGCCCGTGCTCGGCGACTTCACGCTCACCGTGCCGCTGCTGGTCGTGTTCGTCGCTCGAGCCGTCGACGGGCTGACCGGCGGGAACGTGTCGGTCGCGAACGCCTACGTCGCCGACGTGTCGACCGAGGACACCCGCGCCCGCAACTTCGGCCGCATGGGCGTCGCGTTCAGCACCGGCATGATCGGCGGCCCCGCCCTGGCGAGTGTCCTGGGAGTGATCAGCACGAGCACGAAGCTCCCCGTGTTCGCGGCGATGTTGATCGCCGCGGTCACCGCCGTGATCATCTACGTCGCCCTGCCGGAGTCGTCGCCGTGCACCGGTGACCTCACCAGCCCCGAGGTCTCGGCGTTCGTCGTCCAGGGCCGGGAACACCGGGACTGCCACTACGCCGCCCAGGCCGCCGAGGTCGACAAGGAGGCACCCCTCGCGCAGACCGGCGTGCGCTTCACGCTCGGTCTGCAGTTCGCGATCCTGCTGGCGTTCAACCTCTACTACGCAGCGTTCCCGGTGTACGCGGCGACCGAGCTCGACTGGTCGGTGCAGGACGTCGGGCTCTACTTCTCGATCCTGGCGGGGTTGCTCGTCGTCGTCGAGGGGCCCGTGCTGTCGCGCGTGTCGAAGCGGTTCACCGAGTGGCAGCTCGTCGTCGCCGGGTTGGTCGTCATGGCGGTGCACTTCCTGGTGCTGATGGTCGCGGAGGGCAACCAGGTGTACGCGGCCACGGCGCTCTTTGCGATCGGCAACGGCATCATGTGGCCGTCGGTGTCGTCGTTCCTGTCCAGCTTGGCGAGCGCTCCGACGCAGGGCACGGTGCAGGGCTTCGCCGGGAGCGTGTCGAGCCTCGCCAGCATCGTGGGCCTGCTGATCGGCGGCGCGATCTTCACGAGCCTCGAGGGCGGCGTGTTCGGGTTGTCCGGCGTGGTGATGTTCTTCAGCGCACTCCTGGCGGTGCACCTGCGGAGCTACTCGTCGGCGGTGCCTCGGGCCCCGGTGGCGGCGTAGTTGGCGACCGCAAGCTCGATCTCTCCCCACGCCGCGTCCTTCCCGCCCACCCCTGCGGTCGACGAGTGCTTGTTGGGTTCGAGCGCCTTGTACACCTCGAAGAAGTGCTGGATCTCGGCTCGGAGCTGCGGCGTCAGGTCGTCGATGTCGTCGACGTCGGCCCAGCGCGGCTCGTGCGGCGGCACGCAGATCAGCTTGGCGTCCTCGCCCGCCTCGTCGCGCATGTACAGCACGCCGACGGGGCGCGCCTCGACCCAGACACCGGGGTACACCGGGTCCTCCAGCAGCACGAGCGCGTCGAGCGGGTCGCCGTCGCCGGCGAGCGTGTCGGGTACGAAGCCGTAGTCGGCCGGGTAGGTCGTGGCCGTGAAGAGCCTGCGATCGAGGAACACGCGACCACCTTCGTGGTCGATCTCGTACTTGTTCCGGCTCCCGCGAGGGATCTCGATCACCACGAAGATGCACCCATCGGCCGGCTGTGCGCTCATCGCCGCATCATACGATTCGCACGAATCCGTCCCAGGCTGCCCGGCTCCGGCCAGGTAGCGTCGGGGCCATGGAGTTCCGACGGATCACGAATCTGCCGCCGTACGTGTTCACGATCATCAACAACCTGAAGGTCGAAGCACGGCGAGCAGGCAACGACGTGATCGACCTCGGCTTCGGCAACCCCGACATCCCCTCGCCCGACATCGCCGTGGCGAAGCTCGCCGAGGCGGCACAGAATCCGCGCAACCACCGGTACTCGCTCAGCCGCGGGCTGCCGAAGCTCCGCGAGGCGGTGGCCGGCTACTACAAGCAGACCTGGGATGTCGACCTCGACCCCGAGCTCGAGATCACCAACACGATCGGGTCCAAGGAGGGGTTCAGCCACCTGATGTGGGTGCTGCTCGACCACGACGACGCGGCGATCGTGCCGAGCCCGAGCTACCCGATCCACATGTACGGCCCGCTGTTCGCCGGCGCCGACCTGCGGCAGGTGCCGATGCGTGGCCTCAGCCACCCCGAGGCCCGCGACAACTTCGCCGAGGACTTCTTCGACAACCTCCACACCGCGTACGACGTCGGCTGGCCGAAGCCGCGCGTGCTCGTCATCTCGTTCCCGCACAACCCGACCGGTGCCAGCGTCGACCTCGACTTCATGCAGCGCGTCGTCGACTTCTGCCGCGACCGCGACATGATCGTCGTCCACGACTTCGCGTACGCCGACATCGGCTTCGACGGCGTGCAACCGCCGAGCATCCTCCAGGCCGAGGGCGCGAAGGAGGTCGCCGTCGAGCAGTACTCGATGACGAAGAGCTTCTCGATGGCCGGTTGGCGGTGTGCGTTCATGCTCGGCAACGCCGAGGTCGTGCAGGCGCTGGTCAAGCTGAAGAGCTACCTCGACTACGGCATGTTCCAGCCGGTGCAGATCGCGGCGACCGTCACCATCAACGAGGCGTCGGAGTTCCCCAAGGAGGTCTGCGCCACGTACGAGAGCCGTTGCGACACCTTGATCGACGGGCTCGAACGCATCGGCTGGCACGTGCCCAAGCCGGGGGGCTCGATGTTCGTGTGGGCGCCGATCCCCGAGGCGTACGCCGAGATGGACTCCGTCGAGTTCTGCTCGATGGTCGTCGAGGAGTGCGACGTCGCGCTGTCGCCGGGCGTCGGGTTCGGACCCGGCGGCGAGGGCTACGCACGATTCGCGCTGATCGAGAACGAGAAGCGGATCCAGCAGGCCATCCGCAACCTCCGGCGCGGCCTGACCAAGCTCGGCTGACCGACCGCCGACCTGGTGGGGCTCCCGCGCCCCGACACAGTTCACACCGCCGACATGACCGCGCAACACGCCATCCCTAGCCTCGAACCGGTGCACACCGTGGTCGTTCGCGTCTGGTTGCCGGACCGGCCGGGCGCGCTCGGGCAGGTGGCGAGCCGGATCGGTGCCGTGAAGGGCGACCTGCTGTCCATCGAGATCCTCGAGGTCGGCGGCGGCAAGGTCATCGACGAGCTCGTCGTCGCGCTGCCCGATCCCGATCTCGTCGACCTCATGATCGCCGAGGTGCACGCCATCGACGGCGTGTCGGTCGAGCACGTCCGCCCGGTCGGCGGCGACCACAGCGACGGTGGCCTGCTCGCGCTGGCCCTGGCGGCCGAGCTCGCCGAGACCGACGACGCCGAGCGGATGACCGCCGCGGTCGCCAGCGTCGCCCGCCTGACCGACGGCGCGTGGGCCATGGTGGTACGCGGCGACGATGTGCTGGCCTCCTACGGCGACGCACCCGATCCCGACTGGGTGATGTCGCTGCTGGCCGGCACCCGGCACCTCGGCGACCCGATGGTGGCGTCGAGCGACATGTTCTGGGCCGATCTGCCGACGTCGGGGATGTGGCTCGCGGCCGGACGCGACGGCAGGACCGTTCACGAGCGCGAGCGGGTCCGCCTCGACCTGTTCGCACGCATCGCCGACGCACTCTTCGCCACCTGAACCGGCGTCGTCGTCAGCCGCCTTCGGTCGCCTCGATCGGGGCGAAATCGGCCGACCGGGGGTCCGGACGGACGGTACTGTCGCCCCGGGAGGTGGCGACATGTCGGACGTTCCATCGCACTACACGCAAGCGGGCGGGATCCTCGAGCGGATCCTGACGGGACTGGGTGACGCCGGGCTCGATCGCGAGCGCTTCGACCACCGCTCTGTCGCCGGCGCGGACGAGTTCCATCTCGGTGGCCCGGCGGCGACCGCCGAAGTGGTGGCCGCCGCCGGCATCACGGCCGGACACAGCGTCCTCGACGTCGGCTGCGGGATCGGAGGACCGGCACGCCACATGGCGAGCGCGGCGGAGTGTGTCGTTCATGGCGTCGACGTGACCCCGGAGTTCGTCGACGTCGCGGCGGAGCTCAGTCGGCGTGCCGGCCTCGGCGAGGTCACGACGTTCGAGCTCGGCGACGCGACCGAGCTCCGTGCAGCCGACGAGTCCTATGACGTCGTCACCGTCCTGCACGTCGGTATGAACGTCGCCGACAAGGCGCTGATGTTCGACGAGATGGCGCGCGTCGTCAGGCCGGGCGGCGCCGTCGCCGTGTACGACATCATGCAGATCGGGGATGGCGAGATCGACTACCCGGTGCCGTGGTCGACGACCGCGACGACGAGCCATCTCGAGTCGCCGGATGGGTATCGAGCGCAGTTCGAGCGCTGTCGGCTGACCGTCGAGACGACGGTCGAGCAGACCGAGCTCGTGCGAGCGGCAATCTCGCGTGCGACGGAGTCACCACCGCCCGTGAATCTCAGCCACCTGATGGGCGACGGATTCACCGAGATGTTCGGCAACCTCTTCGCGGCCATGAGTGCCGGCACCGTCGCCCCGGTGTTGATGGTCGGCCGGCGGTGACCGGCCTCGGTCAGCTCGTCGCCTGATCGGCGCTCGCCCACCCACGGGATCGTTCGACGGCGCGCAGCCACTGCGCGTGCAGCACGTCGGCGACGGTGCGATCGGGCTCGGGTTCGAACGTCGCGTCGAGCTGCCAGGTGGCCTGGATCGCGTCGAGGTCGGGCCAGACGCCTTCGGCGAGACCGGCGAGGAACGCGGCGCCGAGCGCCGTGGTCTCTTGGTCGGCCGGGCGATGCACGGTGACGCCGAGTTGGTCGGCCTGCATCTGCAGCATCAGGTCCATCACCGAGGCGCCGCCGTCGACGCGCAGGTCGATGATCGGAGTGCCGCTCGCGGCGACCATCGCGTCGACCACGTCGCGGGTCTGGTACGTCATCGACTCGACGACGGCCCTGGTGAGGTGGGCCCGCGTCGTACCCCGTGTGATGCCGACGATCGTGCCGCGTGCGTAGGGGTCCCACCACGGCGAACCGAGCCCGGCGAACGCCGGTACCACGAACACCCCGCCCGAGTCGTCGACGCTGGCCGCCAGCGGGCCGGTCTCGGCGGCGTCGTCGATGATGTTGATGCCGTCGCGCAGCCACTGGATGGCGGCGCCGGTCACGAAGATCGCCCCCTCGAGCGCGTACGCCACCGTGCCGTCGGCGAGCTCCCATGCGATCGTCGTGAGCATGCCCTCGGTCGGCGGCGGGCAGGTGTCGCCGACGTTGAGGAGGACGAAGCTGCCGGTGCCGTAGGTGTTCTTCGCCATGCCCGGCTCGAAGCACGCCTGACCGAAGAGCGCGGCCTGTTGGTCGCCGGCGACGCCGCTGACCGGGATGCCGCCGGGCGCGCCACAGGCCTCGGAGGTGACCCCGAAACGGCCGCTGGAGGGCCGGACCTCGGGCAGTGACTCGATCGGCACGTGCAGCAGCTCGCACATCTCGGGGCTCCACCGGCGGGCGACGATGTCGTACAGCATCGTGCGGCTCGCATTGGTGACGTCGGTGACGAACGCCTCGCCGCCGGTCAGGTTCCAGATCAACCAGGTGTCGATGGTCCCGAGCGCCAGGTCGTCGTCGACCGGGATATTGCGTTCACGCAGCAGCCACTCGAACTTCGTGCCGCTGAAGTACGGGTCGAGCACCAGGCCGGTGGTGCGCCGCACGAGATCGAGGTGCCCGCCGGCCTCGAGCTCGTCGCAGCGCGCAGCGGTTCTGCGGTCCTGCCAGACGATCGCCGTGCCGAAGGGCTCACCGGTCGAGCGGTTCCATGCGACCACCGTCTCACGCTGGTTGGTGATCCCGATCGCGGCCACCCGTTCGAGGCCGACCTGCCCGATGACCTCGTCGAGCGTCCCGACGACGGCCTCCCAGATCTCGGCGGCGTCGTGTTCGACCCAACCCGGCTGCGGGTAGTGCTGGGTGAACTCGCGGTACGAGGCGACGGTCGGCTGGTCGTCGACGAACACCGCTCGGCTACGGACGCCGGTGGTACCGGCATCGATGGCGATCACACACTGGTCGGTACTCACGGCTCCGACCGTAACGCGGCGCCCGAGTCAGGCGCCGGTTCGCCGTGGCCGGCAGGGAGTCCAGGTCGTGCCCGAGGCCGGCGTGCGACGACGGCGCGTCAACGCCGGCGCTTCCGGTTGCCGCCGGGGCGTCGATGACCACCACCCGTGCGCTTCGTCGGAGCGGGTTTCGGCCGAGGTCCTGGTGCCGAGGTGGCCTCGGCGCGCGCCGGCTCGGCACGTGGCGTCCGCATCTCGCGCAGCGTCTTGCGCTGGTACCCGAACTTGGCGAGGACGTATCCCAGCGCGAGGTAGAGCGGTCCGCTCGCGAACAGGCCGGCGAAGATGCCGATCAGCGGCCGGTCGCGCATGAACAGCAGGAAGACCACCGCCATGATGGCCACGTAGACGAGCCACTCGCGGGTCAGGCGCTGCCACGGTACGGGTCGAGAGCTGTCCCAGGCCACGAGCCGTTCCTACCAGCTCGTCGCCGCAAACGGACCCACCGGCCGCCGTGGCGCGCGGGAATCGCGGTCTGCAAGCGTTTGCAGCGGGTGGCCAATAGGATCCTCCGCCGTGCGAGTCGGCGTGCTGACCGGTGGTGGCGACTGCCCCGGGCTCAACGCAGTGTTGCGCGCCGTGGTGCGCAAGGGCGAGCGCTTCCACGGCGACGAGATCGTCGGCTTCGAGGACGCCTGGGACGGGGTCATGGAGCGACGAACGATGCCGTTGACCGTCGAGTCGATGCGGGGCCTGTTGCCGCGCGGCGGCACGGTGCTCGGCACCCGGCGGGGGAGTCCGTACGACATCGAGGACGGCGTCGACCGCGTCCAGGCGACGATGTCCGACATGGGCATCGACGGATTGATCGTCGTCGGCGGCAACGGATCGCTCAGCGTCGCCAGCAAGCTGTTCACCGACTGCGGATTGCCGGTCGTCGGCGTGCCGAAGACCATCGACAACGACATCGAGGGGACCGAGGTCACGTTCGGGTTCAACACCGCTGTGCAGATCGCGACCGACGCCATCGATCGACTGCACACCACGGCCGAGAGCCACGTCCGGGTGATGGTCGTCGAGGTCATGGGCCGTCACGCCGGCTGGATCGCGACCCATGCCGGGATCGCCGGCGGTGCGACGGCCGTGCTCGTCCCCGAGCGGCCGTTCGACATCGACGAGGTGTGCGACCGCTTGGTGCGCCGTCAACAGCGTGGCCGGTACGCGTCGATCGTGGTGGTCGCCGAGGGTGCGCTGCCCCGCGAGGGCACGATCGAGCTCGCCGATCGCGAGGTCGACCGGTTCGGTCACATCCGGCTCGGCGGCATCGGCCACCTGGTGGCGGGCGCGATCAACGAGCGCACCGGGTTCGAGACCCGGCCCGTGCTGCTCGGCCACGTGCAGCGTGGTGGGACGCCGACCGCGTACGACCGTGTGCTCTCGACGCGGTTCGGCGTGGCAGCCATCGACGCCGTGCACGACGAGGCCTGGGGGCAGATGGTCGCGATCCGTGCCGATCAGATCGTCAGGACCCCCCTCGAGGACGTGATCGGGCGGACGCGAACCGTCGATCTGGCGCTCTTCGACGGCGTCGCCCAGGTCTTCTCCGCCTGAGCCGGTCGGGGTCAGCCGACCGTTCGCGGCGCCGTCGGCGCCGAGCCGGATCGTCAGCGCGTCGTCAGACGCCCGAGGGCAGGCCGGGGTAGTCGGGCTGCGCCGTGCGGACGAGGCCGGGGTAGTCATAGGTCCGGAGCGCTCCGGTCGTCGTCTCCCCATTCGCCTTCGGCCACGAGAGGCTCTCGCCGTCGACCGTCAGCTGCACCGCCTCGATGCCGTCGAGCTCGGTGGCCGTGTACACGACCTGGGCGAGCGCCTGCACGAGGCTGTCACCGGTGAGCTCGGAGATCTCGGAGCTGACGTCGAGGAACAGGAACGAGCCGCGCGATCGTGCCGGCTGCAGCAGGCGCGTGCCCGACGGGATGACCGTGGAGAACTGGGTCTCGATCTCGGCCTCGTTCGGGCCGAGCAGGAGGATCTCCATCAGCGTCAGGCCGGCGACTGCCTCGCGGGGCACGGATCGCAGCAGGCCGTCCTCGCCCGGCCCGACGAGGTAGATGCGGTCGGCGCCTTCGGCGTCGGCGCCGACCGGGACGCCGGCGACGGCGATGATGCGCTCGTCCTCGGCCAGGTCGCGAGGCTCGGCATCAGGGCTGATGCCGCAGCCCGTGCCCACCAGCGCCACGGCACACGCCACGAGGGCGAGCGTCGAGGCCGGGCGGAGGCGGAGCCCTCGCCGCGGCAGTACCGATGGGGCTCGGTGCGGCGAGCGCGCGACGGCCGTCGTCGAAGCCGGCTCGGTGCGACGTCTCATTCGTCGATCTCCTCGGCCATCAGCTCGATCACGAAGCGGGCACCGGGTTCACCGTCGGCGCGGTCCTCGACCCAGACCCGGCCGCCGTGCATCCGGACGTGTTCGTCGACGAGCGACAGTCCCAGCCCCGCGCCGTCACTGCCCGCTCGGCGCCCGGCGACGCCGCCGCGGGCGAATCGCTCGAACACGAGGTCGCGTTCGTGGTCGGGGACGCCGGCGCCGCGGTCCTCGACCACGATGCGGATCCTGCTCACCGGTTCGCTGTCGGGGTCGACCACCTCGATCGACACCTCGGGTTCGCCGCCACCGTGGATGCGGGCGTTGTCGATCAGGTTGGCGACGACGCGCGCCAACCGGCGTCGATCGCCGTTGATGAGCACCGCCTCGGCTCGCGGTGCCACCGTGACCGGCGTGTCGGGCTCGCTGCTCACCGCGACGGCCTGGCGGACGAACTCGGCCGCGAGCAGTTCTTCGAGGTTGAGGCGCACCGCCCCGGCGTCGAACCGGCTGATCTCGAGCAGGTCCCCGACGAGGCCCTGGAAGCGGGTGACGTCGCTCTTCAGCAGGTCGAGCGCGGCCTGGGCCCGCTCGGGCATCTCGTCGCGGCGGGCGTCCATGACCTCGACCGACGCCGACAGGGTCATCAGCGGCGAGCGCAACTCGTGGCTCACATCGGACGCGAACCGACCGTCGCGCTCGATGCGTTCCTGGAGCGCCGAGGCCATGTCGTTGAACGAGTTGGCCAGCACACTCAGATCGGGGTCCTCGGTGGGTTCGAGGCGGGTGTCGAGCCGCCCGCTGGCGAAGGACTTGGCGGCTTGGGCCGCCACGCCGACCGGGCGAACCGCGCGCCTCGCGGCGAACGAGCCGGCGAGCACACCCAGCGCGGTCGTGATCAGGGTGCCGAGGACGAGCGAGAGCTGCACGGACTGCAGGGTGTCGCTGACCTCTTCGAGGCTGAAGAACTCGAAGTACGCGGTCTCGGCATCGAGCAGGAAGCCGACCACGATGTTCGGCTCGGAGTCGACCTCGACGATCATCCGGGAGGCGATGCCCTCGTTGATCACCCGGTCGATCAACTGCTGCGGCACCTCGTTCTCGTTGTACCCGGGGCGGGCCGAACGCCAGGTGTTCGCATACCAGATCAGCGGGCGCTGCACGCCGAAGCCCTCGAGCCGGTCCATCGCCGGCTGTGCGTTGGCCGGGCTGCTGCGAAGGGCCTCGATCACGATCGTGCCGCTCAGCCGAGCTGCCTCCTTCGCGGCCTCGTCGCGCTGCTGGAGCACGCTCGAGCGGGCGAGACCGTACGTGATGAACGCCAGCAGCACGGACAGCATCAGCGCGCCGAGCGTGAACATCAGCAGGATGCGGCGGCGCAGGCCCCACTTGCGCTTGGACGGCCGCGACGCCTCGGCCGGCGTGTCGGCGGTCGTTTGCTCGTCGGTGACCTTGCTCATGGTCGGAGCCTCGGCTCGTGGTTCACGGCGTGAACCACACGTTCACGGCGTGCGCCGGCCGTTCATGTCGTGAGCGGGTCGTTCACGTCTGGAGGCGGTACCCGAGGCCACGCACGGTGACGACGTGGCGCGGGTTGGCCGGGTCCTGCTCGACCTTGGTGCGGAGGCGCCGAACGTGCACGTCGACCAGCCGGCCATCGCCGAAGTAGTCGTACCCCCAGACCTTGTCGAGCAGCGACTCGCGACTGAACACCTTGCCCGGGTTCTCGGCGAGCTCGCACAGCAGGCGGAACTCGGTCTTGGTGAGATGGACCTCCTCGCCGCCCCGCAGGACCTTGCCCTCCTCGGGGATCAGCTCGAGGTCGCCGAACACGAGCCGGGCATGGGCGGGCGACGACGGGCGGATCCGGCGCAGCAGCGCTCTGATCCGCGCCGACAGCTCCTTGGCGGCGAACGGCTTGGTCAGGTAGTCGTCGGCACCCGCTTCGAGGCCGGCGACGATGTCGTGGGTGTCGTTGCGGGCGGTGACCAT
>NZ_JASJCS010000028.1 GCF_030065885.1 Ilumatobacter sp.
AGAGCACGCACGTGCTGCGGTCGCGGTAGTCCATCACCCAGTGCAGCTGCTCGGCGCCGATGACGAGCGCCCGGGACTTCACGCCGCCTGCTCCGGGTTCGTCTATGCCTCGACGACCGTGGCGTCGATGATCGCTGCCGGCGTGAAGTCCCGGGCGCTCGTCATCGGCGCCGAGCAGCTGCACTGGGTGATGGACTACCGCGACCGCAGCACGTGCGTGCTCTTCGGCGATGGCGCGGGCGCCGTCGTGCTCGAAGCCTCGACCGGCGGCGATGGCATGCTCGGCACCGATCTCGGCGCAGACGGCGCAGCCGGCACGACGATGGTGTTCGAGTCGCTCGGCACGCGCCGCTCGCTGCTCGAACCTCGCGATCCCCGGTCGTCGGCACTGCACTTCGAGGGGCAGGCCGTCTTCAAGATCGCCGTCCGCGGGCTGACGTCGTCGGTGTGCCGGGCGCTGCACGACGCCGGCGTGTCGGTGGACGACGTCGCCCTCGTGGTGCCGCACCAGGCCAACGAGCGGATCATCAGGTCCGCCGCCGAGAAGCTCGGGATCGGCGACGACCGGTTGATGATCAACATCGCAGAGCACGGCAACACGTCGGCGGCGTCGATTCCGATGGCGCTCTCCGATGCCGTGAACGGCGGCCGGGTCGACGCCGGCGACATCGTCGTGTTCACCGCGTTCGGCGGCGGCGTCACCTGGGGCAGCTCGGTCTACCGGTGGGGCGATCGGGTGCAGGCACTCGGCAGCTCCGATGCTGCGCTGCCGCCGACGGATCGGTCGGTGTTCGACCTGCTCGAGCCGAACCGGCGGTTCTTCGCCCCGCTGCATCCCGACTGAACGTCACACCGCGACCTGCTCCGGGTCGAACGGCGCAAGGTCGCTGCGGAGATTCCCGCGTGACGCGTCATCGAGTGTGGGTCGGTGGCGTCGTACGGGCACGCGAACCAGAAAGGACACGTGCTCATGCGACGATCGATCCTCACCGTGGTGGCCTCGGCCGCGGCGTTCACGATGGTGCTCCCGATGTCGGTGCAAGCCGGCGACGCGGACCGCCGGTCCGACGGCGTCAGCGATCGGCGCTCCGGGCTCGAGGCGCTGCGCCTCGAATGTGCGGTGCGCACCACCGACGCCGGGCCGGCGGTTCGATGCGAGTGGTCGATGCCACAGGCGCCCGCCGCGAGCTGGGTCCGCCTCGTCCGCCTCGACCCCGACACCGATCGGCACCGCCAGGTCGTGTTCCGTACGGCGGATCTCACCGAGACCGGCTACCTCGATGCCGAGGTGCGGGCCGGCCACCGATACGTGTACGCCGTCCAGGCGCTGAGCGAGGCTGGCCGCGTCGTCGGCCAGAGCCGCCCCGAGCGAGTCCGCGTCACCGCGGATGTGGAGGTCCTCCGGCTCCGGTGCCGGCTCGGCCCGGCCCGCGAGGCCATCGGGTGCGAATGGAGTCGGCCGCAGAGCCGCGACGCGTTCGTGGTGTCGCTCTGGCGCTCGGTCGACGGCGGCCCACGGGAGCTGGTCGAGCGGTTCCGGCCCTCGGGCCCCAACGCGTACCGTGACCCCGTGCCGGCAGGAGCGTCGAAGGTGACCTACGCGGTCATCGCGACGACCGAGACCGATCGCATCGTTGCGCGCAGCCGGCCCGAGACCGTGCGGATCCCCCGCCCCGACGCTGCCCGCGACCGGGAGGTGCTCGCCCTCTGACCGACCCCAGTCGAGCTCGTCGGGCCGCGCGCGCCCCGACCGACGACGTGGCGCTCGCGGCCCGCGCCGCCGAGGACCCCGACGAGTTCGCCGTCCTCTTTCGACGGTACGTGCTCGACGTACACCGGTTCATCCGCCGCAGGACCGGCAACGACATGCTCGCCGACGACCTGACCGCCGCCACGTTCGAGCGCTGCTGGACGGCGTTGCCCGGCTTCGAGCCCGAGCGGTCGACGATTCGACCGTGGCTGTTCCGCATCGCCGCGAACGTGGTGGCGTCCCACTACCGGAGCGACCACCGGCGACGGCGCCGCGAGCGGCTCGTCGCGACCCGCGAGGAGCCGCTGGCGACGACCGATGTGGTCGACGATGTGCAGGATTCCGAGGCGCTCGAGGCACTGGGCCGGCTGTCGGAACGCCACCAGGAGGTGCTGTCGCTGCGGTTCCTCGCCGAGCTCACGACGGCCGAGGCAGCCGAGGCCATGCGCGTCACGCCGAACCACCTCGCGGTCCTCCAGCACCGCGCACTGCGCGCGTTGCGCCGGCAACTGGAAGGAGACCGGCGTGGATGAGCGACCGATCCGCAGCGACGTCGAGCGCCGCCTCGAACGCATGGGCGAGGTGGTGCCCGCGGCACCGAGCGAGCACCGGATCGCGGCGATCGAGCAGCGGGTGATGGCTGCGATCACGACGCGAGCGCCGAACCGGCGACGTGTGCTCACCGCCGCCGTGGCCCTTGCGGCCGCGACGTTGTTCGTCATCGCGGCGTTCGTCGCCTTCGCTGCCCTCGACCGCGGCGGTGATGCGACCTTCGCGCTCGCCGACGGCGTCACGCTGGAATCACCGGGCGGGCCGTCGGTTGCCATCGCCGCTGGTGACGACGTCCCCGACGGTTCGATCATCGTCGTCGCAGCGGGCGGGGAGGCGGTCGTCGACGGCGACCGGTACGGCCCTGGGCGCTACCGCGTGACCGACGGGATGCTGGTTCCGCTCGTACGGACGCCCTCGGCCCGGACGACCACGTCGCCGACCGGACCGCCGACGGGGACCACCACGCCGGAGGCATCGATCCGTGAGGGCGACCTGGCGCCGGTCGACCGACCGACGACTGCTCCAGCGACACCGGTCGAGGTGTCGCGCCCGACGCCCGATGAGCGGACCGCGACCACCGGCGGGGCGTCGATCGCCAGGGACCCGACGACGACCGGGCCGACGACGCGTGACCGGCCGACCACCACGTCGACGACGGTGGCGGATCGACCGACGACGGTGGCGGATCGACCGACGACCACCGATGCGCGGGTGACGTCGACCCGGGTGACGCGGACGATCGATTCGTCGACCTCCGCGACGCCGACGATCGATGCATCGACCTCGACCGTGCCGAGCGATCGGCGCCCCGACCGTCCCTGACGCCTGGTCGGTCCACGCCTGCCGGTCGGAATAGCCCTTGGTCGCGTCCGGGTTCTCCCGGCATGCGACACTGGTGCGATGACTCGGGCGACGCCGTCTCGACCCGTTGAACCGTGGTGGCCGTGTCGATGCTGGAACGATCGCCCATGAGCGAGCCGCGCGGCGACGCCGCCTTCGAGCAGTACGTGCTGCCCGAGGTCGAGGTCATGTTGCGCGTCGCCCGATCGCTGACCCGCAACCACGCCGACGCCGAGGACCTCGTGCAGGACACGTTGATCAGGGCGTATCGGGCGATCGATCGTTTCGACGGCCGGCACCCCCGGGCGTGGCTGCTCACGATCCTGCGCAACACGCACATCAACCGCAATCGACGCCGGCGGCCCGAGCTGCTCCGCGACCCGGACACGCAACTCGAACGGCTCGCGCAGTCGCCGACCGAGGACGACGCGGCGCGGCCCGACCGATTCGTCGACCAGGAGTTCGACGCCGACGTCGAGGCCGCGCTCGAGTCGCTGAGCCCGGCCTTCGGTGAGGTGATCGATCTGGTCGACATCCAGGGGCTCAGCTACGCGGAAGCCGCCGAGGCGATCGGTGTCCCCGTGGGCACGGTGATGAGCCGCCTGCACCGAGGCCGCAAGAAGATCCGAGAACAGCTCCGCCGTACGGGCGTCGCCCCGATGTATGCCGATCTCGAAGCCGGGAGGTCCCGATGATCCGCTCGATGATGCGCCGTGTGACCGGAGGGCGCTGGCCCGAGATCCGCGCCGGTGAACAGCTCTCGTGCCCCGAGGTGGGTCGTCTGCTGCAACAGTTCCTCGACGGCGAGCTCGACCGCGACAGCGAGATCAGCTCCCTCGCCGATCACCTCGAGGAGTGCAAGCGATGTGGCCTCGAGGCCGACACGTACCGCAAGATCAAGCAGGCGCTCGCCAGCCGCCGGGCCGAGGTGCCACCCGAGTCGGTCGAGCGGCTCCGCCAGTTCGGCGAACGCCTCGCCGATAGCTGAACGGACCCGACAGTCCGATCAACTGAACCTGACGGCGACCTCGGCGAGGATCGAGCCCTCTTCGGGTGACACGTCGTCGTTGACGCCGGCGACGTCCCGAGCGGCGGAGAACAACGCGCGTCGGAGCACCCTGCTGCTGATCCGCCGGTCGATCTCATCGAGCAACTCGATGACCTCGTCCTTGGTGATCGCGTCCTGGGCTCGAACGATCGCCGGGCCGACGTACTTGTCGAACGTGAAGTCGGTGTCGCGCCAGTCGTCGCTGATCTCGCGGATCGTGTCGAGCTCAGCCTGCTCGAGCCGCCGGTCGGCGGCCATGACGAGCGCCAGGAGCTCGAGTGCCGCTGCATGCTCGCGGTCGGCTGTGGCGTGTACGGCAACTCCCTCGAACAGCTCGAGCAGTCGATCGTTCATCACCGCGAAACCCTAGTCCGCGGCCGCCGTCGGGCCGTCCCGGGACGGGCCGGCAGCGGCCGGCGCCGCGTCAGGCACCCCCGGGAACAGCACGGTCGGCGTCCGCCGGGAGGTCGAGCGCGCGGCGGAGGAAGTCGAGCTGGTGGAGCAGGAGGTTCTCGGCAACGATCTCCTGTGGGGTCATGTGCGTGACACCGACCAGTGGCAGCACCTCGTGGGGGCGGCCCGCCGCGAGCAGTGCCGCCGACAGCTGCAACGTGTGGGCCGCCACGACGTTGTCGTCGGCCAGGCCGTGCACGAGGAGGAGTGGTCGGGCCAATCGGTCGGCGAGCGGCAGGAGCGAGTTGGCGTCGTACACCTCGGGTCGCCGCTCGGGGTCGCCGAGGTACCGCTCGGTGTAGTGCGTGTCGTACAGGCGCCATTCGGTGACCGGGGCGCCGGCGATCGCAGCGGCGAACACGTCGGGACGGACCATGACCGCCAACGCCGCCAGGTAGCCGCCGAAGCTCCAGCCCCGGATCGCCACACGGGACAGGTCGAGCTCGGGATGGTGCGCCGCGGCCTCGTGCAGTGACGCGATCTGGTCGTCGAGGACGCCGATCGCGAGGTCGTCGCGCACCGCACGCTCGAACGCCGAACCGCGGCCGGGCGTTCCGCGGCCGTCGCACACGAGCACGGCGAAGCCCTGGTCGGCGAACCACTGCGGCGTGAGCATGGCGTTGTGCGACCGGACGACGCGTTGAGCGTGCGGGCCGCCGTACGGGTCGAGCAGCACCGGCAGCGCCGTGCCGTCGTGGCCGTGGGGGAGGAGCAGCGCGGTCGCACCGACCCGCTCGCCGTGCGGCGCGAGCATCACGTTGGGGGTGACCAGCGGCTGCTCCGCCGTGTGGGTGAGCGTGTGCCCCGACGGCAGGTGCCACCTGGCGCCGGGTGTGTCGAGCGTCGAGGTTCGGATGATCGTCGTGTCGCCGCCAGCGGCCGCTCCGTGCACGCCCGGCTCGTCGGTCAGCAGCTCGACCCCGGCAGGCGTCCACCGGTGCACGTGGAGCACGGTCGCGTCGTCGATCGGGTTGGCCGTGAGCACGATGCGGTCCGTCGATGCCGAGACCACGCTGCGTACCTGGAGATCGGGGGGCGTCACGATCTCGCCGTCGACGACGAGGCGTCGGGCGCCGTCACGGTCGGCGCACATGACCAGCATCGCGTGGTCGGCGTCGTCGTCGGCGCCGGCGAGCCGTCCGGTGCCCGGCACCAACTCGACCCACACGTCGTCGTGGTCGGCCCACACCCGCTCGGTCGCGCCCGTTCGAGGGTCGACGACGTGCACCTCGAGGTCGCGCTGGTCACGGGACTGGACGACGATCGTGAGGCCGGCACGCGTCCAGTGCACAGCCGCCAGGTAGGGGAAGGTGCTCCGGTCCCAGCCGACCTCGACGGGCGGCCCTCCGTCGAGCGGGCACAGGTGGAGCGACACGTCTGCATTGGCCGTGCCGGCGGCCGGGTACCGGACCGGGTTCGGCCGCTGCGAAGGATCGGCCGGGTTCGAGATGTGCCACAGGCGCACCGGTGCCTCGTCGACCCGGCACGCGGCGATCTGCGAACCGTCGGGGCTCCACCAGAAGCCGCGGTAGCGGCCCATCTCCTCGGCGGCGATGAAGTCGGCACTGCCCCACGAGACGGTGTCGAGGTCGGGTTCGTCGGCCAGCGTCCGGTCGGCGCCGACGCGATCGACCACGCGGAGGCACTGCCCGCTGACGTAGGCGATCGTGTCGCCGCCCGGGCCGGGACGGGGGTCGAACACCGGTCCGGCGACATCGACGGGCTCGGCGGTACCGGCCGCGATGTCGGCCACGAACAGGCGACCGGCCAGCGTGAAGCACGCGACCTGCTCGTGCTCGTCGACCGCGTACGAGGTGATGCCTCCGGCGCCCTCGCGGAGACGCTCTCGGCGTGCGCGCTCCTCGGGGGGCAGGTCGGCGTCGTCGGCCGCGGCCAGCAGCGCCCGCGGGTCGGCGATCATCCGCTCGGCACCCGAGGCGACATCGGCGACCCAGAGGCAGTTGACCGGGTCGTCGCCCGCCCGACTGCGAGCGAACAGCACCTGCCGGCCGTCGCTCGTCACGGTGACGTTGCGCGGTTCGCCGAGCGTGAATCGCTGCGTCCGAGCATGCTGGCGGGGGAACGTGTCGGTCACGGCTGCACCCCCGGCGGGGACCCGGCTCCGGCAGCGACCGCCGCGGCGCGCTCGCCGGCCCATCGGAGCGCGTCCACGACCACCTGCCACGCGCCGGCGTCGTCGACGTGCTCGAGGACGTGGCAGTTGGGCGGCTCACGGTCGCTGATGTCGCGCCGGTCGATCACCGTCATGCCGGTCGTGTGTTCGCCGCGCGTCTCGATCGTCACGTGACGGTCGGTGCCATCGAGCAGCGCGGGGTGGGTCAGCGCCATGACGGCCAGCGGGTCGTGCAGGGCTGCGCCGGTGGCCGCGTCGTGACGGGCGATGTAGTTGCCGGCGAAGAAGCGGAACAGGCCGGCGATCATCGTCGTGAAGGGCGAGTCGAGCGCAGCGACCTCGTCGGCGCGCTCGAGCGTGACGACGAGCTGGTGCGTCACGTCGAGCCCCGCCATCGTCAACGGCACGCCGCTGCCGAAGACGACGGCGGCGGCCTCGGGGTCGGCCCAGATGTTGAACTCGGCCATGGGGCTCCGGTTGCCGAACGTTCCGCCGCCCATCAACGAGACGCCGGCGATCCGTCCGGCGAGGTCGGGTGCGGTGCGCAGTGCCAGCGCGATGTTCGTGAGTGGGCCCGTCGGTACCAGCCAGGTGCCCTCCGATGCGCGGCATGTGTCGACGATGAACGCCACGGCGTCCGTGCTGTCGGCGCCGCGCTCGGGCGCCGGGAGGTCAGCCCCGTCGAGCCCGCTCTCGCCGTGCACGAAGCCGGCGAACCGTGGCGGTGCGGTCAGCGGCCGCGCGGCGCCGCTGTGGACGGGCACATCGAGCGCCAGCGCATCGCGCATCACGCACGCGTTGTAGGTGGTCCGATCGAGGGGCGCGTTGCCGGCGACGGTGGTGATGCCGGCGAGGTCGGTGTGCAGCGCGGCGACGAGGATGGCGATCACGTCGTCGTGCCCCGGGTCGCAGTCGAGCACGATTCGCGGTCGTGCGCCGGCGCGTTCAGAGGCTGGTTCGGGGACCGTCGGAGCCATGCCGGTCAGCATCGCACGCGAAGTGCGACCATGTCGGGGTGATCCGCCCTACCGGTCTCGTGCTCGCCGTGTCGGTGGTGGCCGTTGCGTGCTCGGGCGGCGATCCCGATGGCGGCGACGTCGCCGCCGACTCGACCGCAGCGGAGGCGCCGGTCACGACGGAGGAGGTCGCCGGCCCGACCGGTTCCGTCCCCGACGCCGCCGCGTCGACGACCGAGGCGGCGGCCGACCCATCGGTGACCGTCGACGACTCGTCCGGGCCCGCAGCGGTGTCGACGTTGCCGCCCGACCCGCTCGGCGTCGCCGAGGTGGGTACGCCCGGCCTCGACAGCGATGATCCCTTCTGCTCGGCGTGGAGCCGGTGGGCCGGGTCGGCCCAGGTGATCCTCGTGGCGAACGCGTTCAGCGAGGCAGGCCCCGAGGCGCTCGCGCCGCTGGAGATCATCGCCTCACCGGTCGTCACCGATGCGTACGACGACATGTTGGTGGCCTGGCCCGACGAGCTGGAGCGCGAGCGCGAGGTCGCAGCCGACGGCTACTTCGGACCGATCACCCGCCGTCTCGACGTCGCCCGTCAGGCGCTGCTCGACGCCGGCGCCGACGAGGGCGTCCTGGCTGCCGTCTCGACGGCGTGGCTCGCCGCGCTGTCGGTGCGCGATCCGTCGACGCCCGAGTTCGCCGTGGACCTTCCCGAGGACGTGTGGGCGGTGGTCGACGCTGCCGCCTCCGACTTCGCCGCTCGGCTCGTGCCGTTCGGGTCGGACCCGAGCCTGCTGAGCAATGAGGAGACGCCGCTCACGGACGCCTACCTCGAGGTGTCGTGCCCCGACCAGGGGACGCTCGGCGGCCAGGAGGTCGATCCCGACGCAGTCGGCAGCTGATCGCAAGCGAACGCGTTCGGGCCGGACCGGGGCCGTACACTCGGCGGCGTGGCCCGCATCGCGTTCGGCTCCGATCACGCCGGCTTCGAACTCAAGCAGCACCTGATCGACCGGCTCGCGGCTGCCGGCCACGAGATCGTCGACCACGGCACCGACTCGACCGAGAGCGTCGACTACCCGGGCTTCTGCGCAGCTGCCGCGCGCTCGGTCCGCGACGGCGAGGCCGACGTCGGCATCGTGCTGGGCGGCAGCGGCCAGGGCGAGCAGCTCGCCGCCAACAAGGTGCGCGGCGCCCGCGCAGCGCTCTGCAACTGCCTGTACACCGCTCGCATGGCGCGTGAGCACAACGACGCCAACGTGTTGTCGATGGGCGCCCGCGTCGTCGGTGTCGGCCTCGCCGACGAGATCGTCGACCTGTTCCTGTCCACTCCCTTCGAGGGCGGCCGCCATGCGCGCCGGGTCGCCCAGCTGACCGAGATCGAAGAGACCGAGGCCAGCCGCTAGGCCGCTCGACACATCCCGACCCCACCGAACCAACACATCCCGAGGACCCTCACCGATGCCCTTCCACTCCGACACGCACCCCGACACCGAGGTCGAAGCGCTCATCCACCGCGAGTTCGAACGCCAGACGACGGGCCTCCAACTGATCGCCAGCGAGAACTTCACGTCCCCGGCCGTGATGCGCGCGACCGGCTCGGTGCTCACCAACAAGTACTCCGAGGGCTACCCGGGCAAGCGGTACTACGGCGGCAACGCGGTCGTCGACGACATCGAGTCGATCGCGATCGAGCGGGTCAAGGCGCTGTTCGGCGCCGAGCATGCCAACGTGCAACCACACTCCGGCGCCAACGCGAACATGTGCGTCTACCAGGCGCTGCTGTCGCCGGGTGACACGGTGCTCGGCCTGAGCCTCGACCACGGCGGTCACCTCACGCACGGCTCGCCGGTCAACACCAGCGGCATCCTGTACCACTTCGTGTCCTACGGCGTCGGCGGCGAGGAGCGGATCGACCTCGATGCGATGCGCGATCTCGCGCTCGAGCACCGCCCGAAGATGATCGTCGCCGGTACCACGAGCTATCCCCGGCGGCTCGACCCCGAGCCGTTCCGCGCCGTGGCCGACGAGGTCGGCGCGATGCTGATGTTCGACATCGCTCACCTGGCGGGGCTCGTGGCCGGCGGTGCGCACCCGAACCCGGTGCCCTACTCCGACGTCGTCACCTTCACGACGCACAAGACGCTGCGCGGGCCGCGCGGCGGCTGCATCCTCAGCACCGCCGAGCACGCGAAGGCGATCGACAAGGCGGTGTTCCCCGGCTGGCAGGGCGGGCCGCTCGAGAACGCCATCGCCGGTAAGGCCATCGCCTTCTACGAGGCGTCCCAGCCCAGCTTCGGCGAGTACGCCCACCAGATCGTCGCCAACGCGTCGGCACTCGCGGCCGCGTTGGCGGGCGAGGGCTTCCGGCTCGTGTCGGGCGGTACCGACAATCACCTGATGGTGGTCGACCTGCGACCGTTCGACGAGGAGCTGACCGGCAAGGTCGCCCAGTCGAGCCTCGACGAGGCCGGCATCACGCTGAACAAGAACACCGTGCCCGACGACCCGCGGAGCCCGTTCGTCACGAGCGGCGTGCGGATCGGCACACCCTCGGTCACCACGCAGGGCATGACCGAGACCGAGATGCCTGTCGTCGCCGCGCTGATCGCACGGGCACTGCGGGGGCGCGACGAGCCCGAGACGCTGGCGCTGGTCCGCAAGGAGGTCGCCGACCTCTGCGCGCGGTTCCCCGCCTACCCCGACGGCGCCTGAGGTCCCGCCCGCAGTCTCGCCGTCGCCGGGTCGAGCACGGCGATCTCGCCGCCGGCGGGGGTCCGCCACGCTCGCGGAGGTTCGTCGACGGGACGACGGCTGGCCCGCGTGTACCACCCGCAGGGCACGCGACCGGCGGTCGCATCATCCGACCCGGCCGTGCCGCTCTCTGACGACATCGTCGCTCGCTCGAGGGGGGGACTGCCGCGCGTTGAGGTGACATCTGAGCTGGCTTGCTCTGGCAGGCCTGGAAGGATGTCCCGATGCCCAAGCCCTATCCGCCCGAGTTCCGCGACGACGTCGTGAAGGTCGCTCGGAACCGCCCCGACGGCACGACCCTGGAGCAGATCGCCAACGACTTCGGGATCCACCCGATGACGCTGTCGAAGTGGCTCCGCCAAGCCGCGATCGACGACGGCGAACGTTCCGGCGTCACGTCGACGGAGTCAGCGGAGCTTCGAGAGGCGAAGAAGCGGATCCGCCTGCTGGAGCAGGAGAACGAGGTGCTGCGCCGAGCAGCGGCGTATCTCGGCAAGGCGAACATCCCAAAAGGATGATGTACCCGCTCGTGCGCGAGCTCGCCGACGACGGGATCCCCGTCACGGTGTCGTGTCGGGTACTCGGTCTCGCTCGTGCTCCCTACTACCGCTGGCTCGATTGCCCGATCACCGACGCCCAGCTCGATGAGGCCTACCTCGCCAACGCAATCTGTGATGCCCATCGAGACGACCCCGAGTTCGGGTATCGATTCCTTGCCGACGAAGTCCGCCGAGCAGACGAGCATGCCGAAGTGTCGGACCGGGTCGTGTGGCGGATCTGCCGGGATCACCAGTGGTGGTCGGTGTTCGGCAAACCCAAACGGCCCAAGGCGTCGATCCCTGGCACACCGTCACATGACGACCTGGTGCGCCGCGACTTCACCGCCGAGGCCCCGAACCAGCTGTGGCTGTCCGACATCACCGAGCACCGCACGAAGGAGGGGAAGCTGTACGTGTGTGCGATCAAGGACGTGTTCTCGAACCGGATCGTCGGCTGGGCCATCGACGAACGCATGAAGGCCCGCCTCGTCGTCGCTGCGATCGAGATGGCTGCCGCCCGGCGAGGTGACGTCGCCGGCTGCATCCTGCACTCCGACCGCGGGTCACAGTTCCGCGCTCGGAAGGTGCATCGGGCACTCGCCCGCCACGGCATGGTCGGCTCGATGGGCCAAGTCGGCTCCGCCGGCGACAACGCCGCCATGGAATCCTTCTTCGCCCTCCTGCAACGCAACGTCTTGGACCGGCGCTCCTGGGCGACACGCGACGCCCTCCGCATCGAGATCATCACCTGGATCGAACGCACCTACCACCGCCGCCGACGCCAGCAACGCCTCGGCCGATTGACCCCCATCGAATACGAGACCATCATGACCCCTCAGACGGCAACCGCCGCCTGACCAACCACTGTCACCTCAACGCGCGGCAGTCCCGGGTGGCCGCGCGCGACGAACCGTGTGGCTGATCGATCGCTGACTAGAAGTACGCAAGCCGACGCGCGACCAGCGCGAGGCAGGGGGCCAGACGGGCGATGCCGATCGTGCGACCGAGTCTCGAGACCATTCGTCGGGTCGCTGTCGGGTCCGGCTCGAGGGGCAGGAGACCGAAGTGGGTCTGGAAGCCGATCTCGGTGACGACGAATCCCGCAGACTGGAGAAGATGGCGGACGCCTCCCCGACCGTAGGTGCGGAGGTGATGGGGCTGCCCTGCCCGATCGGGATACGCCGCCGCGCGGCGGGCGCTGAGCTCGTGAACCGACCATCGATTGGGCAGGAACGTGACCACGAGCGTCCCCTCCTTCTTGATCACCCGACTCAGCTCCTTGATGCTCTCGTACTCCATCGGCACGTGTTCGAGTACGCCGGCAGCGATGATCACGTCGAATGACTCGGCGTCGTAGGGGAGCAGGTACTCGTGGTCGAGCTGCCGGTAGTCCAAGCCGGCTGCGTCGTGAAACACCCGGTACGCCTCGGCGTCCACGGTGTCGCATCCGTGGATGTCGATTCGACCACCGGTGCTCTGGGCGATCAGGCACGCATCGGGCGCGTGGCGGCATCCCCAGTCGAGGACGGAGCTCGCGCTCTCCGTGTAGCGCCGGTACCACTCGAAGACCTGCTCGGTGCCGCGCACGAAATCCGGAGCGGCATGCTTCTCGAGGTATTCGTCTCGTCGGACTGCCTGTTGATGGCTGTACAGACGGGAGAGGAGACGAATCCGATCGAGCCGGGCGCTCGTCGACGGACGCACATCGCCTTGCACGGCGGGAGTGTACGTGCACCACGAACGGCACGGGACGAGCCGACCACTCCAACGGGCCCTTCACCGTCCCGGCGACGACGTCGGGACCCGCCGGCCCTCGCCGTTCCTGCCACACGAGCGCGCCCCCGTAACCTGGGTGGTCGTGGCGCCCAGCTTGACCGACTACGTGATCATCGGGGCTGTCGCGGCCGTCGCCACGTTCGTCGTCACGCCGATCGTCGGCGCGGTCGCTCGTGCCCGCGGGTGGATGGTCGAGCCGAACGAACGGTCGGTCCACACCAGCCCGATGCCCGAGGTCGGTGGTGTCGCGATGCTGTTCGGCTTCTTCGTCGCGCTGCTCGTCGCGCTCTCGCTCGGGCGGTTCGACATCCTCTTCGAGGACAACTCCGAGCCGATCGGCATCGCGCTCGCCGCGCTGGTGGTGTTCGCCACGGGGTTCTTCGACGACATCTTCGACATGGCGCCGCCCGGCAAGGTCACCGGCGTCGTGCTCGCCGGCCTCGTGCTCTGGTGGTTCGGCGCCACGATGTTCTACTTCCGGGTGCCGTTCTTCGACGTCATCATCCTGTCGAGCGACTGGACGCCGCTCGTCACGGTGCTCTGGGTGCTCGGGATGACCCAGGCCATCAACTTCATCGACGGCCTCGACGGGCTGGCGGCCGGCATCGTCGCGATCGGCGCGACGGCGTTCTTCCTGTATGCCAACAAGCTCGACGATCTCGGCCTCCTCGCCGAGCAGAACCTCGGCCCGCTGATCGCGATCATCACCGCCGGCATCAGCCTCGGGTTCCTGCCGCACAACTTCAACCCGGCCCGGATCTTCATGGGCGACAGCGGCGCGTTCCTGCTCGGACTGCTGCTCGCGGTGTCGACCAGCGTCGTCGGCGGCCGCGCCGACCCGAACGCGCAGGGCTTCGTCGGCCAGACGTTCTTCTTCTTCGCCCCGCTGGCGATCCCGCTGCTCATCCTCGGCGTGCCGATCCTCGACACGTTGTTCGCGATCGTCCGGCGGGCCTCGAAGCGACAGGCGCTCGACGTCGCGGACAAGGGCCACCTGCACCACCGGCTGATGAACCTCGGGCACGGCCACCGGCGCAGCGTGCTCATCCTCTGGACCTGGACGGCGTTGCTGTCCGGGTTCGTGCTCTATCCGGTGCTGACCGGCGAGAACCCGAGCTACCTGTCGTTCGGGGTCGGCGCCCTGGGCATCGTGCTCTACACGGTCCTGCATCCGAGCGTCCGTCGCAAGCGGGCCATCGCGGTCGAGGCCGCGCTCAACCGGCCCGCATCCGAGCAGCTCGACCCGTCCCGGCCCGAACGTCGCGAGGCCGACGAGGCGCACGACGAGGCGCACGACGACGACGGTGACGACGACGGTGACGAGGCGGAGAACGGCATCGCCGGTGACGCGGACGGTGCCGGCGACCGGGCCGATCCGGGCGACGACGGCGCCGGTGATCCCGACGATGCCGTGGTCGAGCAAGCCGGCGGCGCGCCGCCCGCCGACGGCACGGCCAGGCGCCGACCGGCCGACGATGTGCTGCCCGCATCCAGCGCCGCCGTGTCGTCGCGCAGCAGAAAACCGTGATTGCCCGGGTCGAGAGTTGCTCGTAGGGGAGGGCGCCGAGTAGCTTGTGCCTGCGTTCACAAAGCCCGTGCACCCGCCGTCCCCGCACCGGGCCGACACCGTCTCCATGAAGCTCCTCTTCACGAACATCGACCGCGCGCAGCGGCCCAGGTCCGACGCCGCCGCGACAGCCGGCGATGATTCGCTCGGCCGGGGGATGGATCTGGCGCTCACCGTCCTCGCGTTCCTCGTGATCGGCTGGCTGCTCGACCGGTGGCTCGGGCTGTTCCCGCTCTTCACGATCGCACTCGTGCTGTTCGCCGCGGTCGGGTCGTTCGTCCGGATGAAGTACGTCTACGACGCGCGGATGGAGCGCCTCGAGGCCGAACGCGCCGCCCGGCTCACCGACGGTCGCACCTCGCGCGACGGTCTGGAGGGCGCTGCGTGACGCCGGCCGCGGAACCGATGGCGACCCGCCTCGACGGTGATCCCGTCGAGATCAAGCTCTCAACCGACATGGCCAAGCGGGGCCTGTACGTGGCCCCCGCGATCATCATCGTCTGCGGCCTCGTCTGGGGGAGCGAGGGCGCCTGGTCCTCGGCGTACGCGCTGGGCCTCGTGCTCGTCAATTTCCTGCTGTCGGCGGCGCTGATCGCCTACACCGCCAAGATTTCGCTCGGCCTGATGATGGGAGCCACGCTGTTCGGCTACCTCATCCGGCTCGGGCTCATCATGCTCGCCGTCCTGCTCGTCAAGGACGCCGGTTGGATTTCGCTTCCGGCACTCGGAGCGACCATCATCGTGACGCACCTCGGGCTCCTCGTCTGGGAGCTCAAGTACGTCGCCATCTCCCTGGCCCACTCGGGCCTGAAACCTGCCCGCCCGTAACGAGACCTGAACGGACATCAAACGTGCTCGCACTCGAATTCCCGCCGATCAACGAGATCCTCCGCTGGAGGGACGTCGTGGAACCGATCGGTCTCAACAAGGTCGCGATCATCGCAGTCCTCGCGTCGCTGATCTCGATCGTCATCTTCCTGCTCGCCGCGCGTCAGGACGGCATGAAGGCCCCGAAGGGCGTGCGCAACTTCGCCGAGACGATCGTCGAGTTCATCGAGACCCAGATCATCATGCCGACGATGGGCCGCGACGGCATGGGCTGGACGCCGTTCATGCTGAGCCTCTTCGCGTTCATCTACCTGTGCAACCTGCCGGGCATCATCCCGGTCCTGTACATGCCCGCCACGGCTCGCATCGCGATCCCGATGTTCCTGGCGCTGCTGGTCTGGGTGATCTTCATCGGCGTCGGGTTCAAGCACCAGGGGCCGGCGTACATCAAGAACTCGCTGTTCCCGCCGGGCGTTCCCGGCCCGCTCTACATCCTGGTGGCACCGATCGAGTTCATCTCGACGTTCCTCGTCCGCCCGTTCTCGCTGACCGTTCGTCTCTTCGCCAACCTGCTCGCCGGCCACATCCTGCTCGTCACGTTCTCGCTGCTCTCCGAAGAGCTCTTCCAGGGTGACAACGCCGCCCTCATCCCGGTCGGCATCCTGCCGCTCTTCATGCTCATGTTCATCACTGCGTTCGAGGTGCTGGTCGGCTTCCTGCAGGCCTACATCTTCACGATCCTCGCCGCCGTCTACATCGGTGGCGCCGCCCACCCCGAGCACTGACCGTTCTCAGCCCTCTCCCATCTCAACACCAACCAGGAGATCAAACCCACCATGGAAGCATTCAGCATCCTCGCTCAGGCCATCGACGCCGACGGCCTCAAGGCGGCCGAAGCCGCCAGCTCCGCCGGCTTCGCCTATGGCCTCGCGGCCATCGGCCCCGGCATCGGCATCGGTTATCTCGTCGGCAAGTCCGTCGAGGCGATGGCCCGCCAGCCCGAAGCGGCCGGCATGGTGCGCACCACGATGTTCCTGGGCATCGCCTTCACCGAGGCGCTCGCCCTGATCGGCTTCGTGGTGTTCATCCTCATCGGTCTCTGATCGAGAGCGAACACCACATCAGGTCCACTACTCCCGTGAAGGAGATGACGTGCTGACAGCCGTCGTGACGAGGGGACTCGCGATCGAAGTCGGGTTCATCGCCGCCGATGACGACGACCTCGAGCTCATGAGCTTCGAGGAGTCACAAGACTTCTGCGAGTTCCCCTACGAAACACTCGAAGAGTACGAAGCGAACGCCGAGGCCGCGCACCCGTGCCAGGAGGGCCCGTCACCGCTCGCCGTCGAGGTGAAGGAGCTGGCGTGGGGCGCCGGCGCGTTCATCGTGCTGGCGCTGCTGATGCGGTTCTGGCTCTTCCCCGCCGTCAAGAAGGGCATGGAGGCCCGCTACTCGAGCATCCGTGAGGGGCACGAGCAGGCCGACACCGCTCGTGCGGCTGCCCGCGCCGAGGTCGCCGAGTACGAATCGGCACTCGCCACGGTGCGGTCGGAGGCCAACGAGCGGGTCGAGGCCGCCCGCCAGACGCTCGAGGCCGAGCGCACTGCCCGGCTCGCCGAGGTGAACGCAGCGATCGCCGCCAAGCGCGAGGCCGCTGCCGCCGAGGCGCAGGCGGCCCGAGACGCGGCACGAGCCGATGTGGCCGCCGCCGTCGGCGAGGTCACCAGCCGTACGATCGAGCTCTCGATCGGCCGGGCCCCCGACGGCTCGGCCGTCAGCCGGGCGGTCGACGACGCGATGTCCGCGGGGGTGCCGTCATGAGCCTCGCCGTCATCTTCGGTGCCGAGGGCAAGCCGATCGACGACGCCCGATCGATCGACTGGTTGTTCCCGGCCGACGCCGAGCTCATCTACGGCACGATCTCGTCGGTCCTGATCTTCGCCGCGCTGTGGAAGTTCGCCTGGCCGGCGATCAGGACCGCCATGGCCGACCGGACCAACCGCATCCAGACCGAGCTCGACGAGTCCGCCACCGCCCAGGCCGAGGCCGAGGCCGAAGCGGCGGACATCCGCCAGGCGGCCGGCGACATCGACGCCGAGCGTCAGCGGCTCTTCGCCGAGGCCGATGCCCAGGCCGAGCAGCTCCTGATCGAGGGTCGTGCCCGCCTCGACCAGGAGGTCGCCGAGCTCGAGGTGCGCGCCGACGCCGACATCGCGTCGGGCGCCACGCGGGTCAACGACGAGCTGCGAGCCGAGATCTCCCGGCTCGCCGGCGAATCGACCGAGAGCGTGCTCGCCGGCGGCGTCATCGACGATGCGGTCCACCAGGACCTCATCGAGCACTTCATCGCAAGGGTGGGACAGTCATGAGTGAGCGCAGCGAGCGAATCATGGTCATGGCGAGCGCAGCTCATCGGCGCAGTCGGACCTCATCCGGGGTGACCGATTCAACAGACGGGGAGGCGCGCCGATGAGTGACGCACGCATCGACGGCTACGCACGCGGCCTGTTCGAGGTCGCCCGCGCCGAGGGAACGCTCGACGAGGTCGAGGACGAGCTGTTCCGGTTCGCCCGCTCGTTCGAGTCGAGCGACGCGCTCCGCAACGCGCTCACCGACGAGATGGTGCCGGCCGGCAAGCGGCAGGCCATCGTCGAGGATCTGCTCGGCGGCAAGGCCACGCCGACCACCACGCAGTTGGTGTCGATGGTCGTCGGCTCCGGTCGCGGTCGCGATCTCCCCGCCATCATCGACAAGCTCGTCGCACGCGCGTCGAACTCCAAGAACCTCGAGGTCGCCGAGGTGCGCACCGCGGTCGCGCTCACCGACGACCAGCAAGACCGTCTGAAGGCGGCGCTCGCCAACGCCACCGGCAAGCAGGTCAACCTGAAGGTGATCGTCGACCCCTCCATCCTGGGCGGCATCGTCGCCACCGTCGGCGACAGCGTCATCGACGGCAGCGTCCGGACCCGCGTCGATCAGTTGAAGAGCCGCCTGTAAGGCGCCAGAAAGTAGTCGTAGGAACATCTGACATGGCAGAACTCACCATCTCCGCAGCCGACATCGCCTCGGCGCTGAAGTCCAACCTCGAGGGCTACGAGCCGTCGCTCGAGGCCCGCACGGTCGGCCGCGTGGCCGAGGTCGGCGACGGCATCGCCCGCGTGTCGGGCCTGCCCGGCGCCGCGGTGAACGAGCTCCTCGAGTTCGAGGACGGCTCGGTCGGCCTGGCCCTGAACCTCGACGAGGAGTCGATCGGCGCTGTCGTCCTCGGCGACACGAGCGCCATCGAGGAGGGCCAGACGGTCAAGGCCTCCGGCCGCATCCTCTCGGTGCCCGTCGGCGACGGCGTGCTCGGGCGCGTCGTCAATGCGCTCGGTGAGCCCGTCGACGGTCAGGGCGAACTGGTCGGCACGCAGCTGCGCCGCATGGAGATCCAGGCGCCCGGCATCCTCGGTCGCAAGCCGGTGCACGAGCCGCTCCAGACCGGCATCAAGTCGATCGACGCGATGACGCCGATCGGCCGTGGCCAGCGCGAGCTGATCATCGGCGACCGCAAGACCGGCAAGACGACGGTCGCGATCGACACGATCCTGAACCAGAAGGGTCAGGGCGTGAAGTGCATCTACGTTGCGATCGGCCAGAAGGGCTCGACCGTCGCGCAGACCGTCGAGACGCTTCGCCAGGGTGGGGCGATGGAGTACACCGTCGTCGTCACCGCACCGGCGGCCGACAGCGCGCCGTTCAAGTACCTGGCGCCGTACGCCGGGTGTGCGATGGGGCAGCACTGGATGGAGAACAACGAGCACGCGCTCGTCGTCTACGACGACCTCTCGAAGCAGGCCGAGGCGTACCGTCAGCTCTCCCTGCTGCTGCGCCGTCCCCCGGGTCGCGAGGCGTACCCCGGTGACGTGTTCTACCTCCACAGCCGGCTGCTCGAGCGCGCCGCCAAGCTGTCCGACGAGAACGGTGCCGGGTCGCTGACCGCACTGCCGGTCATCGAGACCAAGGCCGGTGACGTGTCGGCCTACATCCCGACCAACGTGATCTCGATCACCGACGGCCAGGTGTTCCTGCAGGAGAACCTGTTCAAGTCCGGTGTGCGCCCGGCCGTCGACGTGGGCATCTCGGTGTCGCGGGTCGGCGGTGCCGCCCAGATCAAGTCGATGAAGTCGGTTGCCGGCACGCTCAAGCTCGACCTCGCCCAGTTCCGCGAGCTCGAGGCCTTCGCCACGTTCGGATCCGAGCTCGACGCGGTGTCGAAGGCGCAGCTCGAGCGCGGTTACCGGCTCGTCGAGCTGCTCAAGCAGCCCCTCAACAGCCCGATGCCCGTCGAGGAGCAGGTCGTGTCGATCTTCGCCGGCACGAAGGGATACCTCGACGAGGTCCCCGTCAATGACGTGAAGCGGTACGAGGTGGAGTTGCTCGAGTTCATGCGCACCCGCCACGGCGGGCTGATGTCCGAGATCGGCACCGGCGGCGTCCCCGACGGGCTCGCCGACGCCGTGCAGGCGTTCACCGACCAGTTCGAGGCCTCCACCGCGCACGGCAAGCCCGTCGATCCGACGAGCGTCGACGCCGACGAGATGGCCGACGCCGAATCCACCAAGACCTTGGCCACGGAGTAATGGCAGGAGGTCAAGAACGCATTCTGCGGGGCCGGATCCGGTCGATGCAGGCGACGAAGAAGATCACTCGCGCCATGGAGCTGATCGCCGCGTCGCGCATCGTGAAGGCCCAGCAGCGCGTGCAGGCAGCCGTGCCGTACTCGCAGCAGATCACCGAGGTCGTGAAGGACCTCGCCGCTGCGGGCGGCAGCACCGATTCCCCGCTGCTGCAGGGCCGCAGCGAGACCAAGAACGTGTGTTACGTGGTCATCACCGCCGACCGTGGTCTCTGCGGCGGGTACAACGCCGGTGTCCAGCGTGCCGCCGAAGGTGAGATCAAGGCCGACGTGCAGTCCGGCAGGGGCTACGAGATCGTGCCCGTCGGGCGCAAGGCCGAGAGCTACTTCAAGTTCCGCGACTACCGGCTCGGGCGCAGCTTCGGCGGCTTCAGCGACAACCCCTCGTACGAGGATGCGAAGGAGATCGGCCGCCACGTCATCGAGCTGTACGCGAGCGGCCACGTGGACTTGGTCGAGCTGGTGTACACCCGCTTCATCACGCCGGGCAACCAGGAGGTCGTGCTGCGGCCGCTCGTGCCGCTGTCGACCGACACGGTCGTCGGCGGCGACGGCAAGGCCGGGTCCGATGACGGCACCGGCGCCGACTACGAGTTCGAGCCCGACCCCACCACGATCCTCGACACGCTGCTGCCCCGCTACGTCGAGGCGCGGGTCTACGCCGCACTGCTCAACGCGGCTGCCTCCGAGCACGCGTTCCGCCAGCGGGCGATGAAGTCGGCGACCGACAACGCCGACGAGCTGATCAAGAACCTCAGCATCATCATGAACCGTGCCCGCCAGGACTCGATCACCACCGAGATCATGGAGATCGTCGGTGGCGCCGAGGCGCTCGGCTCGGGCAACGACAAGGACGTGCGCATCATCGACTTCGGCGTCGACGCCGGCTTCGGCGGTGCACCCGCCGCCCCGATCACACCGTCGGCACCGTCGGCACCGGCAGGCGGCGCGACCGAGCCGTCCTCGGCCGGGCCGGCGACCGCCACGCTCGAGCCCGATCAACTCGACGAGGGCATCGACGGCATCGGCCCGGTCATCGAACGCAAGCTGAACGAGGCCGGGGTGACCACCTTCAAGCAGATCGCGCAGTGGACGCCCGACGAGGTCGAGCGGATCGGCGCGCTGCTGAACTTCAAGGGCCGCATCGAACGAGAAGACTGGATCGGGCAGGCCAAGGCCGCCCACCTCGCGAAGTACGGCGAGCAACTCTGAGGCCGTCAGGCCCGACACGAACGAACAACGGTTGAGGAGACACGACAGCCATGACCATGACGGAACCATCCACTGACCTGCAGGACGGCCGCGTCGTCGGCATCGCCGGCCCGGTGATCGACGTCGAGTTCCCGCCGAGCGCGCTCCCCGAGCTGAACGCGGCGCTGGAGTTCGAGGTCGAGGTCGAAGGCGTCACCACCAAGGTGCTCGCCGAGGTCGCCCAGCAGCTCGGCAGCGGCCGTGTCCGCGCCGTGTGCATGAAGCCGACCGACGGCCTGCAGCGCGGCACGTCGGTGCGCAACACCGGTCACGGCATCCAGGTGCCCGTCGGCGACAAGGTCCTCGGCCACGTCTGGAACGTGTGGGGCGAGGCGCTCGACGAGCAGCCCGACGGCTACGACCAGATGGAGCGCTGGGACATCCACCGCGAGGCGCCCACCTTCGACGCGCTCGAGCCGTCGGCCCGCATCTTCCCGACCGGCATCAAGGTCATCGACCTGCTCACCCCGTATGTGGCGGGCGGCAAGATCGGCCTGTTCGGTGGTGCCGGCGTCGGCAAGACGGTGTTGATCACCGAGATGATCAACCGCGTGGCGTCGCAGCACGGTGGTGTGTCGGTCTTCGCCGGCGTCGGCGAGCGCACCCGTGAAGGCACCGACCTCCGGCTCGAGATGATGGAGTCGGGCGTGTTCGAGAAGGCCGCGCTCGTGTTCGGCCAGATGGACGAGCCACCGGGCGTCCGCCTCCGCGTCGCGCTCTCGGCGCTGACGATGGCCGAGTACTTCCGCGACGTCCAGAACCAGGACGTGCTGCTGTTCGTCGACAACATCTTCCGGTTCGTGCAGGCGGGTTCCGAGGTGTCGACGTTGCTCGGCCGCATGCCGTCGGCCGTGGGGTACCAGCCGACGCTCGCTGACGAGATGGGTCAGCTCCAGGAGCGCATCACCTCGACCCGAGGCCGCTCGATCACGTCGCTGCAGGCCGTGTACGTGCCCGCCGACGACTACACGGACCCGGCGCCGTTCACGACGTTCACGCACCTCGACGCGACGACCGAGCTGAGCCGGCAGGTCGCGGCGCTCGGCATCTACCCGGCGGTCGACCCGCTGGCGTCGACGTCGACGATCCTGTCGCCCGAGGTCGTGGGCGACCACCACTACAACGTCGCCCGCAACGTGCAGGAGACGCTGCAGCGTTACAAGGAGCTGCAGGACATCATCGCCATCCTCGGTCTCGACGAGCTGTCCGACGAGGACCGCCTCACGGTCAACCGGGCCCGCAAGATCCAGCGCTTCCTCTCCCAGCCGTTCTTCGTCGCCAAGGTCTTCACCGGCCTCGACGGCGAGTTCGTGCCGGTCGAGGAGACCGTCGAGAGCTTCGAGGCGATCCTCAACGGCGACCTCGACGACGTGCCCGAGCAGGCGTTCCTCAACGTCGGCGGTGTCGAGCAGGTCCTCGCCAAGGCCCAGGCGCTCCAGGACAGCTGATGCCGCTCATGATGGCCGGGGCTGGCATCGGCTGCGCTTCGGCTGCTCCCTCCGTGTGGCCGTGCTCGCTGGCGGGCGCCGTCGGCCACCTGCGCACGAGGTCGTACGGACATGGCTGAACCGATGAAGGTCGAAGTGGTGTCGCCGGAGGAGGTCCTCTACTCCGGCGAGGCGACGATGGTGATCACTCGGACCCTCGGCGGCGGCGAGATCGCGTTCCAGGCCGATCATGCGCCGTTCCTCGGGGCCCTCCAGGAGAACCACACGCGGGTGTACCAGGTCGGTGGCGAGATCGAGGACATCGCCGTGCACGGCGGGTTCGTCGAGGTCGGCAACAACACGGTCTCGATCCTCTCCGATGCGGCCGAGCTCGGCAGCATGATCGACATCGAGCGAGCCCGGCGGGCGAAGGAGCGCGCCGAGGAGCGACTGCGTCACGAGCACGACGCCGAGGCGATCAGTGCCCTCGCTCGTGCCCACGCTCGCCTCAACGCCGCAGGCGCCGGCATCTGATCGGGCTGCGCACGGGCTCGGGCTAGCAGCCCTCGCCTCCCGGAGCTGCGGGGCTCGCTTCGCTGCGCTCCTCGCCTCCCCGCCCTTCAGGGCGCGGTCGGCCGCGGCGAGATGACTGGCTTCGCCTTCCCTGCTCGCCGTCTCCGCTGCGGCGCTCGCCCACTGAACGCCTGCACTCGGGTCGGCGGCGACGATGTCCTTGCGGGCCCGTGTTCCCCCGCTCGGTACGCTCGCGCGCATGACGTCCTATCCGTTCCGGTCGGCGCTCGTGACGGGGGCATCGTCGGGGATCGGGGAGGCGATGACCCGCGAGCTCGCCGCGGCCGGTGTGCCGACCGTCGTCGTCGCACGGCGGCAGGACCGCCTCGACGAGCTCGCCGACGAGCTCGACGGCATCGAGGTGCTCGCCGCCGACCTGACCGACGCCGGTGGGCAGGCCACCGTGGTCGAGCGCGTTCGCGACGGCGACGCTCCGGTCGAGCTGGTCGTCAACAATGCCGGGTTCGGTACGAGCGGCAGGTTCCACGAGCTCGACGCCGATCGCCTGGCGGACGAGATCGAGCTCAACATCGCCGCGCTGACCCGCATCAGCAACGCCGCGATCTCGGCGATGGTGCCACGCGGTGTGGGCTGGTTGCTCAACGTGTCGAGCGTCGCCAGCTTCCAGCCGGCGCCCGACCTCGCCGTCTACGCCGCCACGAAGGCCTATGTCACCAGCCTGAGCGAGAGCCTCCACGAAGAGGTCAAGGGCTCCGGCATCAACGTGACGGCGCTCTGTCCGGGCCTCACGAGAACCGAGTTCCAGAGCGTCAGCAGCACCGAGCAGTACGTCACGCAGTTCCCGAGGTTCCTCTGGACCACCGCCGAGGACGTCGCACGGACCGGTCTCCGCGACGTCGCGGCGAATCGCACGATCTCGGTCCCCGGGACGCTCTACAAGGCCGTCGTCGGCCTCGGCGGGCCGATCCCGCGAGGACTCAAGCGTCGGCTCTCGGGACTCGTGCAACGGCAATGACGATCGATCGTGTCCGTGTCGTCGTGGCCGACATCACGACCCTCGACGTCGACGCGATCGTCAACGCCGCCAACTCGTCACTGCTCGGCGGTGGTGGCGTCGACGGCGCGATCCATCGAGCGGCCGGTCCGGATCTCCTCGAGGAGTGCCGAACGCTCGGAGGATGCGAAACGGGCGATGCGAAGGTGACCGCCGGCCATCGGCTGCTCGCGTCGTGGGTGATCCACACGGTCGGTCCGGTGTGGCGCGGCGGCCTCCACGGCGAATCGGAACTGCTCGCGAGCTGCTACCGGCGGTCGCTCGAGGAGGCGGCACGCGTCGGCGCCGCGAGCATCGCGTTCCCCGGCATCAGCACCGGTGTCTTCGGGTACCCGATCGATGATGCTGCGGAGATCGCCGTCGCAACGGTCCGTTCGTGGCTGACGTCCCACGCGATCCCGGGTGAGGTGCTCTTCTGTGCCTTCAATGCCGAGTCGGCTCGGGCGCTCGAGGCTCTTCTGGCGGGTTGACGGTCGCGGCCATGCACCGGCTGATCTCGACGGGCACGCCGAGGCACCAGTCGGCCGTGGCGACGCCGGCGCGGGGTGCGGTGATCGGGCGACCATCGGCCTCGGACGATCGACCGCACGGGCTGCGAGCATGAGCGCCCCGCGCCGGCCGGACCTCGCCGCCGGGCAACACGGCGACGCCGGCGACCGGCCGCACCCCGAACGCATCGGCCGGCGACGGTTCATCCAAGGTCTCGGCGCAGTTGCCGGAGCCGGTGCCCTGACCACGGTGCTTCCGCCGGGCGCAGCGCACGCGGCCGTGCCCGAGGGGGCCAGCAGCTACCGATCGCTCGCCACAGCGGTCCGCGTGCTCGACACCCGCGAACCGGCGAGGTACCGGTTCCGCACGGTCGCGCCGAACCGCCTGCGGCTGAAGATCGCCGGGACCAACGGGGTGCCCCGGCGAGCATCCGCGCTGGTGCTGACGGTCACCGCCGTCAATGCGTCGCAGCCCAACTTCCTGACGGTCTTCCCCTCGGATGCGGCCGTCCCGTTGGTGAGCAACCTCAACCTCGTCGGAGCCGGCGACGTCGCTGCCAACCTCGTCACGGTCAAGACGGGCACCGACTCGTCCATCGATCTGTTCTCGCTCGCGTCGTGTGAGGTGATCGTGGACGTGCTCGGCTACTACCAGCCCCAGACGACGATGACGCGGGAAGGCCGCTTCGTCGGGCTGGCGACGGCGCGGCGGGCGATCGACACTCGACCCCATCTGGTCGGCAACGACTCGGTCACCGTCGTCGATGTCAGTCGGTGGGTGCCGCCCGACGCCTCGTCGGTCGTCATCAACCTGACTGCGACGGAGTCGACCGGCCCGGGGTTCTTCACCGCGTTCGGCTTCTCCGATGCGCAGGTACCCGGCACGTCGAGCTTGAACGTGGCTGCGGCCGGCTCGACGCGCGCTGCTGCCATGATCGTGCCCGTCGATGACGTCGACGGCAGGCGCCGGATCAAGATCTTCGCGCTGACGCCCGCCAAGCTCATCGTCGACGTCGCCGGGTACTTCACCGGGCCGACCAGCGAGCTGTCGCAGGACGGTCTGTTCGTGCCGCTGGTGCCGGTTCGCATCCTCGACACCCGCCGACCGGGCGAGATGGGCAAGCTGTGGGCCGAGTGGGTCGTCGAGGCCGCCGTGACGGGCCGCGCCGCGAGCGGTGCCTCAGCGATCGCAGGCAACCTCACCGCCGCGGACACCCGGGCGGCCGGCTTTCTCACGATGTCGCCGGCCAGACTGCCGATCCCGCCGACGTCGAACGTCAACGTCGTGGCGCCGGGGTCGGTCGTGGCCAACCACGTCATCACGCCGATCACGCGCTGCCACGGATTCCAGGTGTTCTCGTCGCACGGCTCGCACGTGGTGTTCGACATCGCCGGCTACTTCACCGGCGTGCCTGCGACGCCACGACTTCCCAGGTACCCGAACCCCGCCCCCTCGACCGGGACGACCGGGGCACGGTCCGGGCGCGGCGCCGGTGGTCCTCGCCACATCGTCTGTGTCGTGGTCGATGATCCCCCGCACGACGCCATGCAGGCGCTGCCCTGCCTGGCTGCGTCACCCATGGGAAGTTGGGTCGACTTCCCGAACGGCATCGTCTCACGACCTCTGTGCGCACCGTCACGGGCGACGATCCACAGCGGCATGTACGCACGCCGACACGGTGTGCTCGCCAATCCCAATGCCCACGGTGAGCTCGAGTCTCGCTGGTGGCTTCCCGACCGTGCGCTCATCGGCGCACAGCTCCACGACCACGGCTACCGAACCGGCATGTTCGGGAAGTACCACCTCCCCATCGAAGGGGACCGCGGGCGAGTCGATGCAGTCGCTGTCGGATGGGACCGATGGGTTGCCGTGCCCGATGGCAGCACCGTCTACTTCGACTACCGCCTCAACGACGACGGGAACCTCGTCGACCATCGGGGTTCCGGCGTCCACCTCACCGACCACCTCTTCGACGAGGCAATCGAGTGGATGGTGTCGGATCCGGCAACGCCCACGTTCGCGTACCTCGCACTCAAGGCCCCGCATCTCCCCGCAGTGCCGCCCGCGCGGTTCGCCGACTCCTACACGCTCGGCGACCTGACACGGCCGCCGAACTACAACGTCGTGGGTGCGGACGAGCCGAGCGCGCTGGCGTCGATCCCGCCGCTCGACGCCCGGCAACTCGCCGTTGTCGAGGACGATCACCTGCAGGCGTTTCGAACGTTGCGCGCGGTGGACGACGGCATGCACCGGCTGTTGAACGCGATCGAGGAGGCGGGCATGCTCGCCGACACCGCCGTGTTCTTCCTGGCCGACAACTCCAACATCTACGGTGCCCACCGACTCACCGGCAAGGGCCACCTGTTCGAGGAGTGCATACGAGCGCACCTGCGCGTGCGCTGGCCGGCGTCGCCGGCCAACCGCACGTCATCGGCCGTCGTCTCGAACATCGATCTCGCTCCGACCTTCGCCGAGATCGGTGGCTTCGAACTGCCGGAGCCACCGGATGGCCGATCGATGATGTCGCTGCTCGACGGTCACATCGACGATGACGAGTTCAGAGTCGACACACTCGTCGAACGACCGACGCTCGACGACTTCCGCGCCCGGGGCATCAGGCGCTCGCGCTGGAAGTTCATCAGGTACCGCACGGGGGAGGAGGCCCTCTACGACCTCGTCGCCGACCCGGGTGAGCTCGCCAATGTGGTCACATCCCACCCTGACCGGGCCGACGAGATGCGGGCGAGCCTGCTCGCCCTGGAGGCCTCGCTCGGGGACGGGTTCTACGAGTGGGAGTGACGCTCGGGCGCACGGTGCGACGTCGGCCCGCCAGCGAGATGCCGGAGGCAGGTCCTCGAGGCGACGATCGCGTCCGAGGTCGTCTCGTGCGCCCGCGGTGAGCGGACGAACGCGGCGGTCAGGTGTAGTCGATCGCGCTGAACTCCTGCAGCTTGCGGACGCGGTGCCGGGCGTCGATGAGCCGCACCGTGCCGCTCCGCGACCGCATCACCAGGCTCTGGGTCCGGGCGCCCTGCGAGTCGAAGCGCACGCCGCGCAGCAGCTGGCCGTCGGTCAGGCCGGTCGCGGCGAAGAAGCAGTTGTCGCCTTGGATCAGGTCGTCCTGCATGAGCACCTGATCGAGGTCGAGCCCGGCCTCGGTGACGGCGGCGTGCTCGTCCTCGGACTGCGGTGCCAGGCGGGCCTGCATCTCGCCGCCCATGCTCTTGAGCGCCGCCGCGGTGATGACGCCTTCTGGCGTGCCACCGATGCCGAACAGCACGTCGACGCCCGCCTCGGGCCAGGCGGTCGCGATGCCGCCGTACACGTCGCCGTCGCGGATCAGCCGGATCCGAGCACCGCTCGCACGGACCTCCTCGATCAGGGCCTCGTGGCGGGGCCGGTCGAGGATCACGGCGGTGAGGTCGCGGACGCTCTCCTGCTTCGACTTGGCGATCCAGCGCAGGTTCTGGGTCACGCTGGCGGTGATGTCGATCGCCCCGACGGCGGCGGGGCCGACGGCGATCTTCTCCATGTAGAACGAGGGGCCCGGGTCGAACATCGACCCACGTTCGCCGACGGCGATCACCGACAGCGCGTTGCTGACCCCTTTGGCCGTGAGCGTGGTCCCGTCGATCGGGTCGACGGCCACGTCGACGTTGGGCTCGCTGCCGTCACCGACGACCTCGCCGTTGAAGAGCATCGGCGCCTCGTCCTTCTCGCCCTCGCCGATGACGACGAGGCCGTTCATCTGGACGCTCGAGAGGCTGAGCCGCATGGCGTCGACCGCTGCGGCGTCGGCGCCTTCCTTGTTGCCACGCCCGACCCATCGAGCCGCTGCGAGCGCGGCGGACTCGGTGGCTCGCACCAGCTCCATGGCGAGGTTTCGGTCGGGACGCTGCGCGGCCGGACTGGGCATGAGGCTCACCGTAGTGGCCTCATGCCCAGCCGGTCACATCTGCTACCCGCTGGGTCCGGACCGGCGCCGGTGACGCCTGGGTCCCTTGGCCTCGCGCCGCAACCGGCTGTGGCCGGCGGACTTGCGGAGCGACTCGTGCCGATCGGCGACGAGCTGACGCAGGAGGTGTGGATCATTGCCGTACATGGCGGTGCCTTTCTGTTGGTGGTGTGAGACGGGGTGACGGGAGATCCCGACGGCGCGCACGCGCCCGGATCGTGCCGACCGGAACGGGGCGCGGCGAGCGGCGGTCGGCGGACCGCGGGTCACGGACGACGCAGCGGTCGCCGGTCGAACCTCGGCGCTCAGCTCATCGGCTGGGCGAACGCACCGACGGCGGGGCCCCACTGATTGCCGAGCGCGGCGATGCGGGTGGCGCAACGATCGATGTGCAGCATGGGTCCTCCTTTCGTCGGGTTCGGACACTCACACGGTGCCGCACGGGACGGGCGTCGATCAAGTGGGTTTCGCGTCGTACGCTCGCACCTGATGGAGATCAGCGTCGAGATGTGCCTGGCCGGCCGCGATCTCACCGAGCCGCGACTGTCACCCGACGGCCGCTCGGTCGCGTTCGTCGTCCGCTGGGGTGGTGGCGTGGCGATCGCGATGGTGCCCGTCGACGGGGGGCCGGAACGGATCCTCACCACCGAGCCGCATCCGTCGCCGGGTCGCGGCCTCGGTGGCGGCTGCTTCGACTGGATGCCCGATGGCTCCGGGGTGGTGTACGCAGCCCGAGACGGCGATGTGTGGCTGCAACCGGTCTCGGGCGCACCACCGAAGCGGATCACCGCCGTCGGTGACGAACGTCGAGCAGAGGCCCCGGTGGTCTCCCCGGACGCAACGTCCGTCGTCGCCGCCGTCGACCAGGCCGAGATCCGGCGTTGGACGCTCGACCAAGCCGGCGGGGCCGGCGGAGCCGCCGATCTCGTCGATGGCGAGCGGCTCGACGACGGCTCGGCCGACTTCGTGTTCGATCCGTACATCACACCGTGCGCGAGCACCGTGCTGTGGACGGCGTGGGACGTGCCCGACATGCCGTGGGACGCCGCCCGCGTCGAGCGACTCGTGCTCAGGAGCGGCGAGCGCGATCGGTTCGAGGGCCCGACGTCGGTGCACCAGCCCCGGACGATGCCCGACGGTCGCGGGGTCTGCGTCCGGGACGACACCGGGTGGCTCAACCTGTGGCTGGAGGACGCGCCGCTCGTCGATGAGCCGTTCGAACACGCCGGGCCGTCGTGGGGCATGGGGCAGCACTCGTTCGCGGTGTCACCCGACGGCTCGCGGATCGCCTTCACCCGCAACGAACGCGGTTTCGGCCGTCTCTGCGTCGTCGACGTGGCGACCCGCACGGTGGTCGAGGTCGCCCGCGGCGTGCACGGTCAGCTCTCGTGGGCCGGCGACCGCGTCGTGGCCCTGCGAACCGGCGCCCGCACGCCCACGCAGATCGTGGCCTACGACACCGCCGACTGGTCGCGGACCGTGCTCGCCGTCGGGCCGGTGCTCGGTTGGGAGTCGGCCGAGCTCCCCGAACCCGAGCTGGTCGAGGTCGACCACGACGGGCACGTGCTGCACGCCCGGCGATACGTCGCAGGGCGGGGCCGCACCCTGTGCTGGATCCACGGCGGACCGACCGACCAGTGGCAGGTCGAGTTCATGCCGCGCATCGCCTACTGGTGGGCCCAGGGCTGGGACGTCCTCGTGCCCGACCCGCGCGGTTCCACCGGTCATGGACGCGAGTACCAGCAGGCGCTGCGCTCGGAGTGGGGCCGCCTCGACGTCGACGACACCGCCGCCGTGCTCGCCGCGTCGCACGCCGCGGGCCGCAGCTCGCCGGCGACGACGGTCATGATGGGCAGCTCGTCGGGTGGCCTGACCGCGCTCGGCGTGCTCGGGCGCCACGCCGGGTTGGCCGCCGGCGCCGTCGTGCTGTACCCGGTGACGGATCTGGCCGTCCTGGCCGACGAGAGCCACCGCTTCGAGGCCCACTACACCGTGCACCTCGTCGGGCCGTCGAGCGACGTCGAGCGATACGAGCAGCGATCGCCGGCCGGGTGCGCGGACGCCATCGACGTGCCGATCCTGGTGATGCACGGCGACGACGACCCCGTGGTGCCGCTGTCGTCCACGACCAGCTTCGTCGAGCGGGTGCGAGCGGCGGGCGGCGACGTCGAGCTGGTCGTCATGGAGGGCGAGGGCCACGGCTTCAAGGACCCTGCGAACAAGCGCGCCGACTACGCGCTCACGGCGGCCTTCCTGCGGCGCGTGCTCGGCGACCGGTAGCGTCTCCGCATGCCCTTCGTGAACAAGTCCGGCGGTGACGGCGAGGAAGAGTCGACCGACGTCGCGGCCGGCGCCCCGCCGTTGTTCGACGTCGAGTTCGACCCCAACGACCCCGCTCAGACCAAGGTCCACTACAACCTCACGGGTTGGAGCATCGATCAGCGTGCCGAGCTGGCCGAGACGCTCGCCGAGGTCGGGGTACCCCACGTCTGGGAGGGTGAGGAGCTGGTCGTACCCGAAGCCGTCGAGGAGGGCGTCGACCGGCTGTTCGACGAGCTCGAGGCCGAGATCGGGCCGTTCCCGGTGCCCCTGCTCGAAGGCCAGGCCTCCACCGAGTTCGGCCTCGACGAGTGGCCGTTCGGCGACATCGAGATGTTGAAGGAGTCGCTCGTCGACGCCGAGATCCCCCACGCCTGGGAGGGTCGCAGGCTGATCGTCGCCCAGGACGCCGAGCACGTCGTCGACGACCTGCTCGATGCGATCGAGGCCGGTGAGGTCGCATCGCTCGACGAGGAGACCGAGGCGCCCGACGGTGCGCTGCACGACCTGTACCGGGCCGCCGACCAGCTGGCGCGCGACATCACCCACGGCCGTGCCCGCAAGGCCGTGCTCGACCTCGTGCCGCGGCTGTCGCCGAACGCGCCGCCCTTCGGGCTGGCCGTCGGCGCGTGGGCGTCCATCGTCCAACGGGGCCAGGACCTCGTGTACCTCTTCGAGGCAGGTGCCGATCCCGAGCAGCTCCTCGAGAAGGCCAGCGAGCTACGCGACGTGGCCCGCCCCTACGTCTGACCGACCGAGCGGCGGGAATCCTCGGCTCGCCGAGATCACGACGGACGGCAGCGCTACCCTCGCATCCGATGCTGTTGGCCGAGCTCGAGGTCTTCCACACCCGACCCGCCGTCCCCACGAGGCGCGTGGCGCTCGGCCATCTGGTGCTCCCCGTCGACCCTGCGCCGGGCTTCGGCGGCCTGCTGCTCGGGGCCGTCATCGCCAACCACATCACGGGTGTGCCGGTCGAGTCGATCGGCGACGTCACCCGCCTGATCGGCGAGGTCGAGAACGGGGCGCGCGTGGTGCAACCGCGGTTGCGTCACCGATTCCAGGTCGACCGCCACGGGCTCTCGCACAGCCGGCACACCATGCTCGGCGACGGCGACGACATCGAGTTCGACTTCGCCACCACCGGCAGCGATCTCGCCCAGGTCCTCGGTGCCGTGTACGCCCTCGAGCGTCTCGAGCCCGCGAGCCGACACGTGATCGCGCCGGTGCTCCGCAAGGCGATCACGTGGCGGGGTCCGATCGGCCCGGCGCTCGTCGCGCACCTGGCCGGCGCGCAGTCGTCGACGCTCGCTGCGATGGCCGACCCGATGGCCTGGGCGCTCGACGTGCTCGGCTTCGCGCCCGACGCCAAGCAACCCTCGAAGCGCGAGGTGACGAGGCACTTCCGCCGCCGGATGCGCGACGTGCACCCCGACCACGGCGGCGAGGCACTCGACGCCAGCAAGGCGATCCTCGACCTCAACGAGGCGCGCCGCATCCTGACCGGCAAGGTGGCCTGACGTGCTGCATGGCCGAGCGGGGATCCGCCGAGCGTGACGCTGCTCCTGTATCCCGGTGCCGGCACCGACTCCTCGCACCCGTCGCTCGTTGCGATCGACCACTGGGTCGCGCCTCACCGATGCGTCCGTGCCGACTTCCCGTACCGCCGGGAGGGCCGGCGGGCGCCGGACCGGGCGCCGAAGCTGCTTGCTGCGGTTCGCGACGAGATCGCGTCGCTCGACGACGGTCCGCTGGTCCTCGGTGGTCGCTCGATGGGGGGCCGCATGTGCTCGATGATCGCAGCGGGCGCCGACGGGCAGCCGCCGCCGTCGCAGCTCCGCGGCCTCGTCCTGATCTGCTACCCGCTGCACCCTCCCGGCAAGCCCGATCGCCTGCGGGTCGAGCACCTGCCCGACGTCGCGGTCCCGACGTTGTTCATCTCGGGGACGAAGGACGCGTTCGGTTCACCCGGCGAGCTCACCACGTGGTCTGCGACGATGCCGAAGAAGGCCAAGGTCGCCCATCTCTGGATCGAGGGCAAGGGCCACGACCTGAAGGGGGCCGATCACACCGTCGCCGGCGCCGTCCGCGACTTCATGGACCGTGTGATTCGGTGACCGCCGGCGCAGCCGGCCCGACGTCTTCGGGGTTCAGGTCCTCCAGCTCGCGGTGGGCCGTCTCGGGGAACCGCGTGAGCACGAGGACCACGACGACCAGCTGCCCGAGCGACACGAGCCCGATCACCTGGCTGTAGGGAAGTCCACGGTCGAGGAGTTGGCCGACGAGCAGGAGGCCGCCGATGCCGCCGATCAGCGCCGATGCGGTCAGCAGCCCCGCGGCCCGCCCCCGGTTCCCCGTCGGGAACATCTCGGCTCGGTAGACGGCGAGCGCGGGGAACGCGATGCCGCCGACGAAGCCCCCGCCGAACGCCGAGAGCCACATCGGGGCGTCGTCGACCGAGAACGACAGGAGGACCAGCGCCGTCGCGATCGGGATCGTGACCGCGATGAGGCGGCGTCGACCCCGGATGTCCGCGAGCCGACCGCCGACGATCAGGCCGATCCCGGCCGGGGTCGCGGTGGTGAGCGTGAACAGGGAGATGAGCCCGGCGTCGAACCCGCGGATGTCCCGGAGGTAGCTGTTCTGGAAGAAGCTGGCCGGCGCGACGAAGAAGTTCGCGCCGACCGCCACCGCTGCGAGGACGGCGAACCGTCGCCGGTCGAGCGGCGGCGCGATGCGGTGCGGACGTTCGAATCGCTTCGTCTCGGGAAGCCGGCGCGCGATGTCGACGGCGACGACCAGCCAGATCAGCGTGACGAGGTAGACGAACCGCCATCCGCTGTCGCCGAGGTCGGCGAGGGGCAGCGCCATGACGGCGATGCCGGCGCCGAGCCCGCTGGCCATCGCCAGCACGCTGACCGCGTAGGCGCGGCTGTTCCGCGGCATCTCCTCGGCGGCGACGACGGCGATCAGGAAGTCGAGGGCGAGCCCGAGCGGCCGCCCGATCGCCTGCGTCGCGACGAGCAGCGGGAAGCTCGGCGCGAGCGCGCCGAGTGCCGTGATGGTCGGCGCCGCCCAGGCCACGACCCGGATGACGCGCTGCCGGCCCACGCGGTCGGCGAGCACGGCGAAGGGGATCGCGATGACGATGCCGGCGCGCACGATCGAACCGGCGACGCCGACGCCGGTGTTGCCGACGCCGAAGTCGTCGGCGGCGAACTTCACGGTTTGCGTGAACAGCGTGTTCGTGAACGCCGACGACATCGACGCCGCCGCGAGCAGCCCGAGGATGAGCGCCTGCCGCTTCGAGATCTGGTCGGGCGGTGCCCACCAGGGCGACCGGCCACGCGCCACGTCGGGTGCGCCGTTGCGTCGCCCGAGCAGGGCGCGCACGGGCAGCGCGAACAACCAGCCGAACCACGGAATCGCGAGGTGGTACTCGGTCGTCTCGATCAGCTGGCCGTCCCGCTCCGCGATGCGACGTCGATAGGTGCCGAACGGGCCGGTCTCCTGCTCGAAGACGCCGTCCCCGCACGCTCGTTCGATCAGTAGGTCACGGCGCGGGCTGGCGAGGCGTTCGCGAACGGCGGGTTCGTCCGGCCACGCGCGGGTGACCGTCCGACGCCCTGTGAGCACGGCCGGAGCATACTGGCGTACCCGAACCAGGCGCCGTCGGAGCGGCTACGACGAGTCCGAGGGTCGCCCGAAGCTCGGGTCCATACTGATGGGGTGATGACCGATCGAGTGACCACAGCCGAGGGGTCGGGCGGCGACTGCTGCATTGCGGTGCGCAACACCGGGCCGCTGTCCGGCGAGGTCGCCGTCCCCGGCGCGAAGAACTCGGTGCTCAAGCTGATGGCTGCGAGCCTGCTCGCCGACGGCACGTTCGAGCTCTCGAACGTGCCCGACATCATCGACGTCTCGATCATGGCCGAGCTTCTGCGCGCGATCGGCGCCGAGGTCGAGGTTCTGGGACGGGGCGCCGTGACGATCCGCAACACCGGCGACCTCACGCCGGTGGCGCCGTTCGAGCTCGTCGAGCAGATGCGGGCCTCGATCAACGTGCTCGGTCCGCTCCTGACCCGCTGCGGGCACGTGCGGCTCTCGATGCCCGGTGGCGACGATTTTGGCAGCCGACCGATCGACATGCACATCGCAGGGCTCGAGGCGATGGGCGCGTCGTTCTCCTACGGCGAGGACTACGTCGAGGCGAGTGTCGATCGCCTCCGCGGTGCCGACATCATGTTCAAGTTCCCGAGCGTCGGTGCCACCGAGAACCTCGTCACCGCCGCGGTCTACGCCGACGGGGTGACGACCCTCGAGAACGCTGCACGCGAGCCCGAGATCATCGATCTGTGCGAGTACCTGGTCGCGATGGGCGCGCAGATCGAGGGCATCGGCACGTCACAGCTCAGGATCACGGGCGTCGCGCCGGGTTCGCTACGCGCCTGCGAACACGAGACCGTGCCCGACCGCATCCAGGCTGCGACGTACATCGCGGCGTGCGCGGTCTCGGGTGGGCGGCTCGACCTGCTGAACGCCCAGGCCGGCCACATGCAGATGGTGCTGACGAGGTTCCGCGACATGGGCCTCGAGTTCGAGCCGTTGCCGTACGGTCTCCGCGTCGCCGCCCCCGGACGCCTGCGGTCGACCGACTTCGCCACGTTGCCCTACCCGGGCATCGCCACCGACTACAAACCGTTGATCACCACGATGCTCTCGGTCGCCGAGGGCGTCGGCATCGTCACCGAGAACCTCTACCCGGGTCGCTTCCGGTACGTCGAAGAGCTCCAGCGGCTCGGTGCCGACATCCGGACCGATGGGCACCACGCCGTCATCCGCGGTGTCCCCCGCCTCGTTGCGGCCGAGGTCACGGCGCACGACATCCGCGCCGGCGCAGCGATGGTCGTGGCCGGTCTCGCAGCCGAAGGCACCACCACGATCACGGGCGTGCACCACATCGACCGTGGCTACGACGACCTCGTCGGCCGGCTGCAGCGCATCGGCGCCGACATCACCCGATTCGACGCCTGACCCGCTCCGCAGTGCTGATCGGGTTGCGCCCGACCGGCACAACTGGATCGGCTGACCTGCGGGGCTGGCCGGCTCCGCCCCGCTGCGCCGCTCGCCCGCCGCATCGCGGTGCCGGTTCTGCGCCCGGTGGCTCCGCCGGACCGACCACGTCGGATCTGGCTCGGCCTGGCAGAGCTCGTCGTTTCCGCGACCGCGCCTCGACGCTCGCGCACCGCTCGTCGGTGCGGTTTCGACGCCGAGGGATCGGGCTCCGCCGGGCTCTCGCGTACCGATCTGCTCAGGGCTTCGGTGCCGGCGCTTCGTCGTCGGCCGCGGCCTGCGCGTCGACGCGGCGCTTCGCGAGCGCCAGGACCCCGATGATCAGCACGATCGGTCCCCCCACGAGCAGGATCTCGTCCCAGCCACCCTGATGGGCGATCAGCGCGGGGATCGTCTCCATGGCTCGGAATCGTACGGGGTTCGCTGATTGAATGGTCGCTGCCATGCGTGCCCAAGTCGAAGCCTGCATCGAAGTCATTCGCCCGGCCCTCCAGGCCGACAACGGCGATGTCGAGCTGGTCGACGTCGACGAGTCGAGCGGCGTCGTCACGGTCCGCCTGGTCGGGGCCTGCGGGACGTGTCCGGTCTCGACGCAGACGCTGAAGGGTGGCATCGAGCGAATCATGCGAGACCGCGTCGACGGGGTCACCGAGGTGGTCAACATCGCCGAGGCCGAAGCGGCGATCGACAGCGCCGTCTGAGCGGCCATGGCGAGATCGAGCGACCCCCACGACCTGTTCGCGTCCGCTCAGAACGGAGACCGAGGTGCGATCGCCCGGCTGCTCTCGTTCATCGAGCGCGGCGGCGAGCCGGGGCGGCTCGTCGGTCGGCTCGCGTATCCGCTGAGCGGCGAGGGCTACACCGTCGGGTTGACGGGCGCACCCGGCGCCGGGAAGAGCTCGCTCACGAGCGCGCTCATCGGCCACCTCCGGTCACTCGAGCTCGAGGTCGCCGTGCTGGCGATCGACCCGTCGTCGCCGTTCACCGGCGGCGCCATCCTCGGCGACCGCGTGCGCATGCAGGACCACGCCACCGACCCGGGCGTCTTCATCCGGTCGATGGCCACCCGCGGGCACCTCGGCGGGCTCGCTCTCGCCACCCCCGAGGCGGTCAGGTTGCTCGACGCGATCGGCCGGCGGTGGATCCTCGTCGAGACGGTCGGCGTCGGGCAGGTCGAGGTCGAGGTCGCCGGGAAGGCCGACACCACCGTGGTCGTCGTCAACCCGGGATGGGGCGACAGCGTCCAGGCGAACAAGGCCGGCCTGATGGAGATCGCCGACGTGTTCGTCATCAACAAGGCCGACCGCAACGGTGTCGACGAGACGCGTCGTGACCTCGAGCAGATGCTCGAGCTGTCCGATCTCCCGAGCGATGCGTGGCGCCCGCCGATCGTGCCCACCGTGGCCACCGACGGCACCGGCGCCAGCGACCTGTGGGAGGCGGTCGGCGCACACCGCGAACACGCGGAACGGAGCGGTCAGCTCGCGAAGCGACGCTCGTTCCGGTCGAGCGAAGAGCTCCGAGAGATCGTGGCCAACCGGTTGCGCGAGCGAGCTCGCGACATCTGCACCGGCGATCGCTGGGACGCCCTCTCCGCCGCGGTGGCCGACCACTCCACCGACCCGTGGACGGCCGCCGACGACATGCTCGCCGGCGTCGACGCCTGATCGGCGTTCGACACCGCCGGTCGATCGGTGATCGACCAAGATGGCGCGATGGATGAACCGGTGGTCCTGCTCGAGCGACGTGACGACGGCGTCGCCGTCGTGACGCTCAACAACGGCAAGGTGAACGCCCTCTCAGGGGCCGTGGTGGCCGCGCTCCACCAGATCGCCGATTCGTTGACGGCGGAGCCGCCCGCCGCCGTCGTCGTGACCGGAGGCGAGCGGATCTTCGCCGCCGGGGCCGACATCAGCGAGTTCGGTGGGCCCGACGAGGCCCGTGCGATCACCGACAGCTTCCACGGCGCGCTCGATGCCGTTGCGGCGGTGCCCCGATTCGTGATCGCCGCAGTTGCGGGGTACGCGCTCGGCGGGGGCTGCGAGTTGGCGTTGGCCTGCGACTACCGCATCGCGTCCGAGAAGGCCGTGTTCGGCCAGCCCGAGATCTTGTTGGGCACGATCCCCGGCGGTGGTGGAACGCAGCGACTCGCCAGGCAGGTCGGCCCGAGCCGGGCGAAGGAGCTCTGCATCACCGGCCGGCAGGTGGCCGCCGACGAGGCACTGCGGATCGGTCTCGCCGACGAGGTGGTCGCCCACGACGGGCTGCACGATCGAGCGTTGTCGCTCGCCGCGGAGTGCGCTCGCGGCGCAGTGCTCGCTCAGTCGTTCGCGAAGTCGGCGATCGATCGCGGCCTGTCGACGTCGCTGGCCGACGGCCTGTTGATCGAACGTGATGCGTTCGTCGACTCGTTCCGCACCGAGGACAGCCAGATCGGCGTCAAGAGCTTCCTCGAGCACGGGCCGGGCAAGGCGGAGTTCACCGGCACCTGAGCGGCCGTCCACGCGGCCCCCCCGGCGGTCGCCACCGCTAGGGCGACAGCGCCTCGTGGTAGACGGTCACGGTCCTCACGGCGATCGCATCCCACGAGTACGACGCCTCGATCAGATCCTGGCCGCGCCTGACCAGTTCGTCCGCGAGCTGCTGGTCGGTGAGCAGGCGCTCGATGCAGTCCGCCAGGGCATCGGCGTTGCCGGGTTCGAACAGCAGCGCCGATCCTGTGCCGCCGACCAGCTCGGCGAGCCCACCCGTGTCGGCCACGATCAGGGGAGCACCGGCTGCGATGGCTTCGAGCGCCACCAGCCCGAACGGCTCGTACAGCGACGGGATGACCACGCAGCCGGCTCGGTGGATCGCGGCACGGAGCTCGTTGTCGTTGAGGAAGCCGGGGAGGTCGATGAGGTCGCCGACGCCGGCGATGTCGATCTGCGACTGCAGCTCGGGCAGGTAGCTGCCGCGCCCCGCGATCACGCACTCCAGTCCGGCGACGCGGTACCGCAGCGCGCTGATCGCTCTGGCCAGCACCTGGAAGCCCTTCTCGTACTGCACGCGCCCCCACGCCAGCACGACGCCACCGCGGGCGTCCACCGGCTGCTCGTCGGGGCCGGCCGTCGCCCACCAGGCGGGATCGATGCCCGCCGGGATGCGGCGCACGTGCTCGGGATCCATCTCGAACCCGTCGACGATCTCGCGCACCATCAGCTTCGTCGACGCGATGACGCGTCTCGAGCAGTGGGCCTGCCACCACTCGACGCTGTTGATGTCGGTCGGCGTACCGGGCGAGAGATGACCGCCGTGCCGACCGCGTTCGGTGCCGTGGAACGTCGTCACGATCGGTGTCGTGAACAGCGATGCCAGCACGCTCGCCGCCCACGCGACGTTCCAGTCGTGCGCGTGCACGATGTCGGGGCGCCATTCGCCGAGGCGACCGCTGGTCGCGACCATCGCATGGTTCGCCGATGCGGCGTTCGCGACCTCGTCGTCGGGCAACCAGGGCAGTTCGACGTCGGCCCGCAGCACGCGCACCCCGGCGGCCGTGCTGTCGGGTTCGGTCCCGGCGACGCGGCGGGTGATGACCACCACGTCGTGGCCGGCCCGCTCGAGTGCGTGGGCGAGTCCGTCGACGTGCGCTGCCGTGCCCCCCGCCGACGTCGGCGGGAACTCCCACGAGAGCATGAGGACGCGCACCGGGCGCACGTTAGTGTCGCCGCCCCGCTGGGGGTCCCCCGAGGCCGAGGCGGGAGTGGGTGGTGACTTCCGACGGCGGCTGCGCTCTCGGATCGGCCGGACAGCGCCCACCGGCGCCGGCGCTCAGGCGCCGGTCAGCGCCGCTGCGCTGCGCAGCGTCTCGGCTGCCTGCTCGGGCGGCACGATGTTGATGAGCACCCCGGTGCCACGCTCGAACCCCGCCTGGGTCACGAGGTTGGGCCAGACGTGGATGTGCCAGTGGTACTCGCCCGTGTGTGCGTGCGGCGCGGTGTGGAAGCCGACGTTGTAGGCGACGTCGCCGAGCGCTCGGTTGAGGAACGCAGTCGCGTCGCGCAGCGATCGCCCGACCGCCTCGAGGGAGGTCGTGTCGGCGTCCTGCAGGTGCAGCTCGTGACGGCGCGGCACGATGAGCAGCTCGTAGGGGGAACCGCTCCAGTACGGGCAGATGACGGCGACGTCGTCGGTGGCGAAGACGACGCGCTCACCGGCGGCGAGCTCGGCTTCGACCGTGGTGCACAGCAGGCAACCGCCGACGAAGCGGGCGAACGCTCGCTCTTCGTCGAGCACCTCGCCGGGAACGAACGGCAGGCCGAGCAGCTGCCCGTGGGGGTGGGCGAGCGACGCGCCGGCTTCGCGTCCGTGGTTGATGATCGCTTGGGTATAACGGATGTGCGGGATGCCGGCGTGGTCGATGAACCGTCGCTTGAGCGCCAGCATGAAGTCGCCGGCCGCCTCGTCGTCGAGCCGATCGAGCGAGGTCGCGTGGTCGGGGGTGTAGACGAACACCTCGTGGATGCCGGTGCCCTCGGCCATGACGTGGACGGGGCCCTCGTGGTGGACGGCGAACCCCTCGTCGCCGTGGAACGCGGGGTACAGGTTGGGAACGACCCGGAGCGTCCAGTCGCCGCCCTCGCCGACGGTCTCGAGTGCGGGCGGCGTCGACTCCTCGTTGCCCGGGCAGAAGGGGCACGGCCGCGCAGGGTCGTCGTCGTTGAGGTCGCTGCGGGGCGCGAAGTCGGTCGGCCGCTGGGCCCGCTCGGCGACGATGGTGACCCACCGACCCGTCAGCTGGTTCAACCGCATCTGACTCATCGTCGTCTCAGCCTAGGGGGCCATCGGGTGCCTGTGCGGACATCTGCGTGCAAACGCTTACAGGGCCGTCGCTATCGGATTTTGCGATAGGTCGAGACGTGGCGACTGGCGTCGTCGTCGAACGCCGACCGCTCGAACCCCGACCAGCGGTGTTCGAGCTCGAGTCCCGCCGCGGCCGCCATCTCGTCGAGCTGCGCCGGTGTCGCGTACCGGACCGACCAGGGACGCAGCCGGACGCCACCGGCCTCGGTGAGCTCGATGAACTGGCCTTCGGCCGTCTGATCGTCGGGATGGTGGACGCTGGCCGAGAGCACCACGCACGTCGCGGTGAGCTCGCGGATCTCGAGGTGGTCGCCCCGGCGGGGCGGATCCTCCGGCACGAACGCCTCGACGACGAACCGGCCCCCGGGGACCAACCGGTCGGCGACCGCAGCGAAGCACGCCCGCTGCTCCCCGTCCCCGAGCAGGTTGAACAGCGTGTTGTAGGCGACGAACGCCATCGTGAAGGGGCCGTCCGGCAGGTCGCGGACCATGTCGCCGACGATGACGTCGACGGTGCCGTCGCGGTCGCGTTCGGCGAGCAGGTCGAGCATCGCTCGGCTCGTGTCGATGCCGACGACCGCCACCCCCGTCGTGCGGGCCAGCGGGAGCGCCAGGCGACCGGTGCCGACCCCGAGCTCGAGGAGCGGACCGTCGCCGGCCAGTTCGGCGAGCACGGCCACGGTCGTGTCGACATCGGAGATGCCCCGGTACCACTCGTCGTAGACGTCTGCGAACGCATCGCCGTAGCTGCTCGATCCGTAGCCCTCCATCGCCCGGACGGTACTGCGCCCGCTCCCACGAGCACAGCGGGCGCGGGCCCGAGCCGTCGGAGCCGGCGGCGCAGTGTCGGCGGGGGAGCGGTCGCACTGTGATGAGCCGGCTGCGGGGCGAAGCGGCCTCGATAGCGTGGCGGCGTGACGCTGACCTACCTGGATCACGCGGCGACGACGCCGGTGCGCACCTCGGCGTTCGAGGCGATGCTGCCGTTCTTCCGGGAGCAGTTCGCGAACCCGAGCGGCTCGCACCGATTCGCTCGCGAGGCTCGCCGGGCGATCGACGAGTCGCGCGACGCCGTCGCCGGCACGCTCGACGTCGAGCCCGGCGAGGTCGTCTTCACCGGCTGCGGCACCGAGTCGGACAACACCGCCATCGTGGGTGCCCGTGGGCTCGCCGTCTGCCCCGCCGCCGAGCACCACGCGGTGCTCCACCCCGTCGAAGAGCTCGGTGGGCGAGTCGTGGCCACCGACGCGACTGGCCACGTCGACCTCGACCGGTTGGCCGACGCGCTGGGCGACGACGTCGCGGTCGTCAGCGTGATGGCGGTCAACAACGAGGTCGGCACGATCACCGACCTCGCCGCGGTCTCCCGGCTCGTGCGCGAGCGTGCGCCGCGCGCCGTGCTGCACACCGACGCCGTGCAGGCACCGTCGTGGCTCGATCTGCGGCAGATCACGCCACTCGTCGACCTGCTCTCGCTGAGCGCCCACAAGTTCGGCGGCCCGAAGGGGGTCGGCGTCCTGACCATCCGCGACGGCGTTCGGATCGCGCCGCTGGTGCGCGGTGGCGGTCAGGAGCGCGAGCGGCGGAGCGGCACCCACAACGTCGCCGGCATCGTGGCGCTCGCCGTCGCCCTCGCCGAGACCGACGCCGAGCGGCCCGCCGAGAACGTTCGCCTCGCGTCGCTGCGCGACCGGCTCGTCGACGGCCTCGCCGCCACCGTCGATGGCGTGGTCGAGACCGTGCCTCGCGACCGGAAGGTCGCCGGGTCGGCTCATGTCTGTCTCGAGGGGATCGAGAGCGAGTCGATGCTCTACCTCCTCGACGAGGCGGGTATCTGCGCAAGTGCCGCATCGGCGTGCGCCAGCGGCGCGATGGAGCCCTCGCACGTGCTGTCGGCGATGGGCGTCGATCGCCGGCTCGCCGCCGGCGCGCTCCGCTTGACGCTCGGGCACACGACCACCGAACGCGACGTCGACCATGCCGTCGACGTCGTCGCCGACGCCGTGATGCAGCTGCGCAGCCATCGGTTCGCCCGTCCGTCATGAGGTCGCGGCGGTGAAGGTGTTGCTGGCGATGAGCGGCGGTGTCGATTCGTCCGTCGCCGGCGCGTTGCTGCTCGACCAGGGTCATCAGGTCGTCGGCGTGACGATGAAGCTGTGGGGCGGCGACAGCGACACCGGTTGCTGCAGCGTGAGCGACGTCGACGACGCTCGGCGCGTCGCGCAGCAGCTCGACATCGACCATCTCGTCTTCAACTTCGGCGAGGACTTCGATCGGCACGTCGTCGAGCCGTACGTGGCCGACCACGCGATCGGGGTCACGCCGAATCCGTGCATCGAGTGCAACCGGCACGTGAAGTTCGACCGACTCCTCGAGCGGGCCGATCAGCTCGGCTTCGACGCCGTGGCGACGGGGCATCATGCCCGGATCAGGCAGTCGGGCGGCCGCTTTGCGCTCGAGCGTGGGGCCGACCCGGCCAAGGATCAGAGCTACGTCGTGCACATGCTCGATCAGCAGGCGCTGAGCCGCGTGGTCTTCCCGGTCGGCGACATCGACAAGGGCACCGTCCGGCAGATCGCGGCGGCGCGTGGCCTCCGCACCGCGTCGAAGCCCGACAGCCAGGACGTGTGCTTCATCACGTCGACCGGCGGCAGGACGGCGTTCCTCGGCGACCGGATCCCGTTCCGCCCGGGCCGCGTGGTCGACACGGCTGGCGACATGGTGGGCGAGGTCGACGCGGTCGAGCTGGTCACGATCGGGCAGCGGCGCGGCATCGGGCTGCCGGGGGGCGGACCGAAGCGTTACGCCGTCGACGTCGACGTCCCTGCCGCCACGGTCACCGTCGGCGAGGAGGGCGATCTGCTCGTCGGGGAGACCGGCGCCGAACGGGTCGGCTTCGTCGATCGGCCCGTGAGCGGGACGGTGCTCGTGCAGTGCAGCGCGCACGGGGCGTCGCAGCCGGCCGATCTCGTCGTCGGTGGCGGCGGTCGGGCGACGATCAGGTGGTCCGTGCCGCAGCGCCGCATCGCCCCTGGTCAGAGCGTCGTCTTCTACGACCTCGACGACCGCCGGGTGCTCGGCGGGGGAAGTGCGACGAGGTCACCGTCACCCGGCGGGTCGGCGTGAGTGTCGGCGGCGCGGGGCGCGACGAGGCCGACTCAGCCGACGCATCGGGCGTCGGGTCGGCGTGAGTGTCGGCGGCGCGGGGCGCGACGAGGCCGACTCAGCCGACGCATCGGGCGTCGGGTCGGCGTGAGTGTCGGCGG
>NZ_JASJCS010000167.1 GCF_030065885.1 Ilumatobacter sp.
CGTCAACCGGTCGGCCAACCCGGAGACGCTGCCCGACGTGGTCGAGTTGCTCGACATGGTCGGCCTCGGCGAGTTCCGAACCGCGTACCCGCACGAGCTGTCGGGCGGCATGCAGCAACGCGTCGCGCTCGTGCGCACGTTCGCGCTCGGGACCCCGTACCTGCTCATGGACGAACCGTTCGCCGCACTCGACGAGATCACGCGGACCGACATGCGCCACCTGCTCGCCCAGCTCTGCGCCCCCATCAACGCCTCGGTGCTGTTCGTGACCCACTCGCTCGCCGAAGCGGTCTACCTGTCCGACCGGGTCGTGGTGCTCTCGGCGCGGCCTGGCCGGGTGGTCGGCATCGAGACGGTCGACCTCCCGTGGCCGCGAACACCCGAGATGGAGGACGATCCCGAGTTCTTCGCGATCGAGACGCGCCTGCGGCATCTGCTCCACGAGGGGGCGGGACGATGATCCGGAACCTGCGCAACAGCGCAGCGTTCTGGGCGGTGGTCGGCGCGCTCGTGCTGGGTGTGGTGTGGGAGGCCTTCGTCCGGCTCCGCGACGTGCGCAAGTTCGTCTTGCTCCCGCCGTCCGAGATCGTCGAGACGTTCGCCGACAACCCCGGGTTCTACCTCGACAACATCTGGGTCACCGCCCGCCACATGCTGATCGGCCTGGCGATCAGCCTCGCGGTGTCGGTCGCATTCGGCGCGCTGCTCGCCGCCGTGCGACCGCTCGAGCAGGCGAGCCAACCGCTGCTCGTCCTGATCCTGGTGACGCCGTGGGTCGCGTACATCAGCTCGGTCGTGCTGTGGCTCGGGGCCGGCGGCCCGTCGATCATCTTCCTGGTCGCCTTCGTGACGGTGCCGGCGTTCGTCTACGCCACCGTCGGCGGGATGCGCAGCGCCGACCCGGCTGCGAGGGAGCTGTTCGCCTCGATCGATGCCTCGCGGCTCGAGGTGCTCTGGCGGCTGCGGTTGCCGGCGGCCATGCCCTCGTTGTTCACGGCCGCCCGCTTCAACGTCGGGCTCGGCCTGGCCGCGGCCTACTTCGCCGAGGGAGCCGCGTTCGCCACGGACGGATTGGGCGAGGCGGGCAAGCGGGCTGCATCGTTCAACGAGGGCTCGATCCTGTGGACGACGATCCTGTGCGCGGCCGTGTTGGGCATCGCCGGCCAGGTCGTCGTCGTGCTGCTCGAGCGCTGGCTCCTGCACTGGCATGCGAGCCAGCGGGCGCAGAGCACACCTTGACGACCGGGAACACGAGGCGACCGCCCGATGACGGCACGATGAACGGGGGTCGGTACACTCACCCCACACGACCGAGCCGGGCGGCGCATCGATCCTCATCGCAACGGGCGTCTCCCTGTCGTGTGCTGGCTTCGACAATCCACCCCCACCGACCCTCAACGGAGGATCCCATGAATCGCCGGCGCGCCTGTGCTGCATCGCTGATCGCCCTCGCCCTCGTCGCCACCGCCTGCGGCGACGATGCCACCGACTCGACCGACGACGCGGCGACCACCGACGTCACCGAACCGGCCGAATCGACGACCGACGCGTCCGACGACGGCGCCGCCAGCGACGCAGATGCCGAGGACCCCGGCGACACCTCCGGCGCCGACGACGGCCGAGATGGTGACGGAGATGATGACGACGGCACCGAGACGACGACCGCCACCGACGATGCCGCGATGTCGACCGAGGTCACAGCCGGCGAGCCGTTCCCGGCGGGCCGCTGCGACGCGAACCAGGCGGCCGGCACGATCAGCTACCTCTCCGGCTTCGACTTCGCGGCGACGGCGTCGATCATCGATATCGTGATCGCCGACCACAACGGCTACTACGACGAGCTCTGCCTCGACGTGGAGATCACGCCGTCGTTCTCCACCGCCAACTACCCGCTCGTGGCCGCGAACGACGCACAGTTCTCGTCGTCCGGCTCGTTCAGCGAGCTGGCGACGTTCTCCGAGGTCAACGAGGCCGACCTGGTCGCTCTGGCGGTCGAGGGCCGGGTCGCGATCGACAGCCTGATGGTGAAGCCCGACCAAGCCGACTCCCTCGAGGCGCTGGCGGGCCAGACGATCGGCGTGAAGGGCAAGCTCCCGCCGAGCATTGCCGCGATGATGGCCACGATCGGTCTGGCCGAGGGTGACGACTTCGACACCGTGCTCCTCGACGGCTTCGATCCGCTCGCCCACTGGGAAGTCGACGGCGTCTCGGCGGTACCCGGCTGGAAGAGCAACGAACCGGGCACGCTCGAACGCTCGGGGGTCGCGTTCGACCTGTACGACCCGGCCGACTTCGGCATCCCGGGATCGTTCGGGCTCGTCTACACCAACCGTGAGTTCCTCGACGAGCACCCCACCGCTGCCGAGGACTTCATGCGAGCGACCATGCGCGGCCTCGCCGACGCCATCGCCGACCCGGAGGGTTCGGCGGCGATCGCCGTCGACCTGATCAACGGCAACGGCAACCCGAACTTCCTGTCCCCCGAGGGTGAGACCTTCCGCTGGGTGACCGACGCGCAGCTGATCACCGACACCACGCCGGCTGGGAGCTTCCCCGGTGTGCCCGACCCGGCCGCGCTCGCCGCCGAGATCGAGGCGTACGAGGCAGTCGGCGTGTATGCCGAGACGGGGACTCCCCAGACCGACGGTCGCTTCGACGAGAGCCTGCTCCTCGGCCTCTACGCCGACGACGGCACCGTCATCTGGCCCGGCTGACCCGACCGCGCCGGCCGGCGCACCAGGGGGCCGAGCGCCGGTCAGCGCAGCAGGTCTCGTGCGTGCTCGATGTCGTGCTTCAACTGCTCGACCAGCGCGTCGATGCCGTCGAACTTGCGCTCGGACCGCAGGAAGTGCGCGAAGCGCACCTTCGCGGCCTCGCCGTACAGGTCGCCGTCGAAGTCGATGAGGTGTGCCTCGAGCAGACTGCTGTCGGCGTGCTCGTAGAACGTCGGTCGCCGCCCCAGGTTGATCGCACACGGATGTGCGCCGCCGTCCGGGCGTTCGTACCAGCCCGCGTACACGCCGTCGGCCGGCAGGCACACCCGGTTCGGCACCTCGACGTTCGCGGTCGGGAAGCCGAGCAGCCGGCCGCGTTGATCGCCTTGGACGACGACGCCGCGCGCCTCGAACGGACGGCCGAGCATCGCCGTGGCGAGCGTGACGTTGCCCCCGGCGAGCGCCCGGCGGATGGCCGTGCTGCTCACGGGCTCGTCGACCCCGTCGGCTCGGTCGACCAGTGCCAGCGGCTCGACATCGAAGCCGTACGTGCCGCCCACCTGACGGAGCAGCGCCACGTTGCCCTCTCGATTGCGGCCGAAGTGGAAGTCGTCGCCGACGACGACGCACTCGGTGCGGAGGCACCGCACGAGAACCCGTTCGACGAACGCGAGCGGCGCCTCTTGTGACTGTGCCTCGTCGAACGGGAGGACGACGGCGACGTCGACGCCGGTGGCCTCCAGCAACTCGAGACGTTGGTCGTGGTCGGTCAGCAGCTTCGGCGCCGACTCGGGCCGGACGATCGTCGCCGGGTGCCGGTTGAACGTGACGACCCCCGAGCGCGCCCCGCGCTCGGCCGCCAACGCACGCACCTGTGCGATGACCGCTTGATGGCCGAGGTGGAGACCGTCGTACGCCCCGATGGTGACGACGGTGCGTTCGTCGGGGAACGGGGGCGTCTCGGTGTCGGTGATGACCAGCACGGCTCGTGACGCTACCCGTCGACGGCCGTCGGCAACACGACCGCAGGCTTGGCGAGGCCGACCCGGAAGGGCTCGTAGACGGCGAGGAGCACGCCGTCAGCGGAGAAGACGGCCCACGGTCCGGCACCCTCGGTGAACTGCGGCAGGACCCGACCGTTGGCGATCAGCGAGGCGGTCTCGTCGTCCACGTCGACCGGCGGCAGCGCTCGGACCGCGGCGTCGACCGGCAGCAGTGCGCACTCGTCGGGTGAGCCCGCCTCGTCGAGCGTGAACGGGCCGACCGCTGTCCGCCGCAGGTTGCGCAGGTGCGCACCACCGCCGAGCAGCCGGCCGAGGTCGGCGGCGAGCGTCCGCACGTAGGTGCCCGACGAGCACTCGACGGCAATCGACAGGACGCCGGCCTCTGGGGCGTCGGCGACGTCGAACGAATGGATCGTGACGGGCCGGGGCGGTCGCTCGACCTCGACGCCTTGGCGGGCGAGCTCGTGGAGGCGCCTCCCGTCGATCTTGATCGCGGACACCATCGGCGGGATCTGCTCGATCTCGCCGATCAGGTGCTCGGCGACCACATCGCGAGCATCATCGACGGTGACCCCGGTCATGTCGTGACGGGCGGTGACCTCGCCGTCGGCGTCGAGCGTGTCGGTCTCGACGCCGAGCACGACCTCACCGGTGTACGCCTTGCGGGTGGTCTCGACGAAGCGGAGCAGCCTCGTGACCATCCCGACCGCCACGACCAGCACGCCCGTCGCGCTGGGGTCGAGCGTGCCGGCATGGCCGACCTGCCGCTCGCCGAAGCGGCGACGGAGCATCCCCACCACGTCGTGACTGGTGACGCCTGCGGGCTTGTCGACGACGCAGAGGCCGTGCGTGGTCGCCGGCCTACGCCTCGCCACGACGGCGACGGTCCTCGCGCAGGATGTCGTCGATCCGCTCGGCCGACCGCAGCGCATCGTCGGGTCGGAAGTCGAGCACCGGCGTGCGCTTGGCACGCACCTGGCGGGCGATCGACGACTGGATCCGGGCCCGGTGCGACAGCAGCGCTTCGACGATCTCGTCGTCGCCGTCCTCACCGGCGAGCGAGTCGAAGTAGACGTGGGCGCGGTTCATCTCGCTGTCGACGTCGATGCCGGTGATGGTGACGAACTCGAGCCGCTCGTCGTCGATGCGGACCAGCTCCTCTGCGATGACCTCGCGCAGCGTCTCGCTGCTGCGCGCCGACTTCGGGTACCGCTGCCCACCAGACCCGCGCCGACGTCCCATCCAGAGGACCCTACCGACCAGCGCTCGCATGCCCGACGCAACCGCCCCGACGACGCCCCATCGACAAGCCGCGATTCAAGGGACCTGAGCTGAGATCGGTTTCGGGGAGCGCAAGGCGCGGCGAGCCCGAGTTGCCTTCGGGCAACGAGCGGCGAGACGCAACGCCGCGATCGCCGAAACCGGCTCAGCTCAGGGTGCGGGCGACTTGGCGTTCGTCGTAGGTCTCGATGACGTCGCCCGGCTTGAGGTCCTGGAAGTCGGAGAGACCGATGCCGCACTCGAAGCCCGAACGGACCTCTTGTGCATCGTCCTTGAACCGCTTGAGCGAGGCGATCTCGCCCTTCCAGATGATCGAGCCGTCGCGCAGGAACCGTACCTTCGAGCCACGCGTGATGACCCCGTTCTGCACGTAGCAGCCGGCGATCGCGCCAACGCGGGGTACCCGGAAGATCTCGCGGACCTCGGCGTCACCGGTGACGACCTCCTCGAACTCGGGCGCCAGCATGCCGACCATCGCCTGCTCGATGTCCTCCAGCAGCTTGTAGATGATCTCGTAGGTGCGGATCTCGACGTGCTCGGAGTCGGCAGCCTCGCGTGCCTTGCGGTCGGGTCGAACGTTGAAGCCGATGATCGTCGAGTTGGTCGTGGCGGCCAGCGTGATGTCGTTCTCGGTGATGCCACCGACGGCCCGGTGGACGAAGGTCAGGTCGACCTCGTCGCGCCCGAGCTTCCGCAGGCTCTCGGTGACCGCCTCGAGCGAGCCCTGCACGTCGGCCTTCACGATGAGGTTCAAGGTCGCCGTCTCGCCGGCCTGGATCTGATCGAAGATGTCCTCGAGCTTGACCCCCGACTTGACGCGAGCGTCGCCGCGCTGATCGCGCACTCGACGGTGGAACTCGCGTGCCTCACCGACGGTGCGGGCCGTCTTCTCGTCGGGCGCGGCCCGGAACTCGTCGCCGGCCTCGGGCACGGTCGCCAGGCCGAGCACCTCGACGGGCGTCGACGGGCCCGCCGTCTTGATCCGGTCGCCGCGGTCGTTGACCATCGCACGGACACGACCCCACGCAGGGCCGGCCACGATGGCGTCGCCGACCTTCAGGTCGCCCTTGTCGACGAGGATGGTCGCCACGGCGCCGCGTCCCTTGTCGAGGTTGGCTTCGAGCACGATGCCCTTGGCGCGCCCCGTCGGGTTGGCGCGGAGCTCTTCGAGCTCGGCGACCACCAACAGCTGATCGAGCAGGTCGTCGATGCCCAGGTCTTGGAGCGCCGACATCTCGACCACGATCGTGTCGCCGCCCCATGCCTCGGGCACCAATTCGTACTCGGCGAGCTGCGTGAGGACGCGCTGGGGGTCGGCGTTGTCCTTGTCGATCTTGTTGACCGCCACGACGATCGGCACCTCGGCGGCGCGGGCGTGGTTGATCGCCTCGATCGTCTGCGGCATGACGCCGTCGTCGGCGGCGACGACGAGCACCACGATGTCGGTGACCTGCGCGCCGCGCGCCCGCATCTGCGTGAAGGCGGCGTGGCCTGGCGTGTCGATGAACGTCAGCGGCTGACCGTTGCGCTCGACCTGGTACGCCCCGATGTGCTGGGTGATGCCGCCCGCTTCGCCGTCGACGACGTTGGCATGACGGATCTTGTCGAGCACGGTGGTCTTGCCGTGGTCGACGTGGCCCATCACCGTGATGACGGGCGGTCGGGTCTCGAGCAGCGTCTCGTCGTCGTCGTCGCTGTCGTCGAACAACGCCTGCAGCTCGATCTCTTGCTGCTGGCCCGGGTCGACGAGGAGGAGGTCGGCGCCGAGCTCGAGGGCGAACAGCTCCATGTGCTCGTCGGAGAGGCCCATCGTCATGGTGAGCATCTCGCCGTGCTGGAGCAGGAACTTGATGACGTCGCCCGCGGTGCGGTTGAGCTTGGGGCCGAACTCCTGTGCGGACACACCGCGTTCGACCACGATGGTGCCTTCGGGCACCGGCGCGTCAGCGGCGGTGTAGCTCTGCTCTTGCGGCTGCAGCTCCTCGCGGTCGCGACGGCGACGGCGACGGCTGCGGCGAGGTGGACGCCGCTGCCCGCTGGGACGACCGCCGCCGGGGCGGGGGCCGCCGGGACCCCCGGGACCGCCGGGACCACCGCCGGGACGCCCGGCATAGCCGCCGGGACCGCCGCCGGGACGGCCGGCGTACCCGCCGGCTCGCCCACCAGGGCTGCCGCCGGGACCGCCCGGTCGTGGACCCTGCGGACGTGCGGAACCAGGCGGCGGCGGGATCGGCTTGCCGCTCGACGAGACCGGTCGGCCCGGCGGGGGCGGGATCGGCTTGCCCGAGGGCGCCCGCGGGGTGGCGGGCTTGGGAGGTGCTGCCTTGGCGGCCGGTGCATCGGCGCGCTCGCTCGGCTCGGCTGGACGCGGCGCGTCGGGGCCGGGTCGACCGCTCGAGATGATCCGCTCGTGGGCCGATTCGGGCCCGGGGCTCGAGATGATCCGCTCCGACTCTGCCGGTGCTCCGGCGGTGGCCGCGGCTGCCGGTGCCACGGGCTCAGGCGCCGGCTCGGCGGGAGCGGCGGGCTCGGCGGGCGGCGCCGAGGGCGCGGGAGCCTCGGCGGCGGGTGCCGCATCGACCGCCGCAGCGGGTGCGGCCTCGGCAGCGGGTGGGGTTGCCGGCTCGGCGGGGGTCTCGGCCGCCGCAGCCTTCTTGGCGGGTGCCTTCTTCGCCGCAGCCTTCTTGGCGGGTGCCTTCTTCGCCGCGGCCTTCTTGGCCGGCGCCTTCTTGGCCGCCTTCTTGGCGGCCTTCTCGGGCTTGGGCTCTTCGGGCTGCTCGTCGCGCGTCAATCCGTCGCGGATGGCGCGACGCCGAACCATGTCGGCGTACGCCTCTTGCAGCGACGACGAGTGGCTCTTGATCGGCACGCCGAGCTTCTCGCACAGGTCGACGGCCTCGGCATTGGTCATGCCGAGCTCCTTCGCCAGTTCATGTACTCGAATGTTCTTCGCCACGCTGCGTGTCAACCTTTCGTCTGCTTCAGTCTCGCACGGGCGGGGACGATCCCCACCCGCTCCATCACTTCTCGGCCGTCAAGTGTTCGGCCAGGGCGTCGATCGCGGCCGGCGCCACCGGTCGGCGAAACGCCCGATCGAACGCTCGTCGGCGTCGTGCCGGCTCGACGCAACCCGCTCCGCAGAGCCACGCACCCCGCCCGGGTGCCGTACGGCACACCTGGACGGAACCG
>NZ_JASJCS010000029.1 GCF_030065885.1 Ilumatobacter sp.
TCGACATCGGCACCGGCGGCAAGATCTGCCTCTACACCCTCCAACCCGTCGACATCCTCGCCGACATCAACGGCTGGTTCCCCGCCGGCGCCGACTACACCCCCCGCAACCCCAACCGCCTCCTCGACACCCGCAACATCACCACCCCGCCTCCCACCAATCCACCGACGACGCCGCCCACCACGCCGCCGACGCCGACCCCGCCGCCGGCCAACGCAGCCTTCGTCGAGACGTTCGACGGCAACACCGGGCTCGACCGGTTCCGGTACGGCGTGTACCACCGAGGCGTCGGCTGGCAACAGGCCGGCAGGGCCCCGGTCCTGGTCGGCAACAACAACGTGGGCGCGGCGGGGCAATGGAGCGCCGACCACGACCTCTCGTGCGGCAGCCCTGACACCCAGCGGCCGCTGCGCACCGACTTCTTCCAGGACAAGACCGGCGAGAACGGCTGGAAGCCGCGGGTCGACTTCCACCTCGACGAGCTCCTCTACCTCTGCCGCGACCACCTGATGACGTCGATGGGCGACGTGGCGGCCTACTCGATCGTCTGGTTCTCCCCCGATCAGGTGTTCTCGTCGGTGTCGAAGGTCTGCGTCGACGTCAACCTCACCGACCTCGGCACCCGCCAGTGGTGGAAGATCGGCGTCGTCTCCGACGGGTTGTACAACTCGAAGATCAACGGCAACCCGGGCCTCCTGATCTCCGATGTCGGCACCTCGGACCTGCCGGGCAGTCTGAGCGGACCCGATCGGCTCCTCGCGTCGTGGTCGGGCGCTGCATCGGCCGGCTACCCGGGTGCCCTGAAGATCGGCGGCACCAAGGTCGGCGCCGGCTTCAACGGCGGCGACGACAAGAAGACCCGCCACCCCGCCTGCCTGACCGACAACGGGAACGGCACGGTCACCTTCTCCGTCGCCGGCGTCTCGAAGACGACCTCGGGATCCTTCCCCGCCGAACCCAGCCGCGTCGTGTTCTACGACCACAACTACAACCCGGACAAAGACACCAACCCGATCGGCCACACCTGGCACTGGGACAACATCGTCGTGTGGGAGTGAACCCGCACGATCGGTGACCTCGGTCCAACCGGTCGATCACAACCAGCTTGCTTGCCGCCGACGAGGTGACCTCGTCAGGCCTTGAATCAAGAGATCGGCAAGAAGCAACTCGCAGCCTCAAGAGCGTCGGGCGGACGCGCCGATACAGCCCCGAACGTTCGTGACGCGGTCCTGCGCGCGGGCGTCGCAGGACCACAGTCCACGAAAGGAAGGCACATCCGCCATGAAACCCTCCCTTGCGACCGCCCTGGTGGTCGGTCTCGTCGTTCCACTCGGTGTGGGCGCGACCGCCACCTTCGGGTCGTCGACCGACACCGAGTGTTGGGACATCTACAGCCGAACCGGATCGCGGTTCTTCTCCACGATGGTGCCCCAGGGCCTCGATCCGGAAGACTGCACGCCGGCCAGCGGCGACTGCTACGTGGGCTACAACTCGAGCGACCGCGTTCGCCAGCTGATCGTGCCCCACGATGCCGATCCGCTCACCGCATGCAGCAACGTCTCCGACGAGACCACCACGACCACGGTCGCACCGACGACCACCTTGCCGGACGTCCCGACCGGCCGCTTCGAGACGATGCCGGTCGGCGCTGCGCTGCCGACCGATGCCGAGTGCGCAGCCGGCGTGCGCCCTGCGTCGGAGAACCGTCCTGAGAACGTCCCGTACAACGCGACCCGCGGCAACGGCGCCAACGCCACGTACCCCCGTGTCACCGGCGACTTCGTCGGAACGACGGACGAGATCATCCAGTGGACCGCCTGCAAGTGGGGCATCGACGAGGACTGGGTGCGAGCCCAGATCGTGAACGAGTCGAACTGGAAGCAGACCGCGCTGGGCGACTTCACGACCGACCCGGCGGCCTGCGCACCCGGCTTCCCGATCGGCAACTACCCGCCGCAGTACAACGGCGATCGTGACCACAACGGGGAATGCCCCGAATCGATCGGGCTCGGTCAGGTCCGTTGGCTCTACCACCAGTCGGCGTTCGCGAACGACAACTCGACGAGCTCGAGCGCCTACAACCTCGACTACACCTACGCGATCTGGCGTGAGTGCTTCGAGGGCCGATTCGGTTGGCTGAACAACGTCGAGGGCCGCGGCGACTACGCGGCCGGCGACGCCAAGGGCTGCCTCGGCGTGTGGTTCTCGGGGCGCTGGTACACCGACGCCGCGAACAGCTACATCGCCCGGTTCGACGCCACGTTGGAGAACCGGTCCTGGGAGCAGGACTGGTTCGGTCCGGCGAGCACCGAGACCGCGCCGCCGACCACCGCCCCCGCGACCACCGCGCCTGCGACCACCGCCCCGGAGACCACCGCCCCGGAGACCACCGTGCCGGCGACGACCGCTCCCCCGGCCACGACGGCACCCCCGGCGACGACGGCACCCCCGACCACCCAGCCGCCGACGACCGAGCCGCCGACGACCGAGCCGCCGACGACGACCGCTCCGCCGGCGCCGCCGGCCGAGTCGCCTGCGGCGTCCGGCGCCCAGTTCGTCGAGACGTTCGACAACAACACCGGGCTCGATCGGTTCCGGTACGGCGTGTACCACCGCGGTGTGGCCCACCACGAGGCCGGGACGCCGATCCCCGATGGCGCCAACAACAACATCGGCGCCGGTGGCACCTGGACGGCCGACCACGACCTCGACTGCGGGTCGCCCGACACACAGCGGACGATCCGGTCCGAGTTCCAGCAGGACAAGACCGGCGCCAACGGGTGGAAGCCGATCATCGACTTCCACACCGAGGACCTCCTGTACCTGTGCCGCAACCACCTGATGACGACCATGGGTGACATCGCCGCCTACTCGATCCTGTGGTTCTCGCCCGACCAGGTCTTCTCGGACGTCTCGTCGGTGTGCTTCGACGTGAACCTCACCGATCTGGGCAACCGCCAGTGGTGGAAGGTCGGCGTCGTCTCCGATGACCTGTTCAACTCGACCTACCGGGCGGGCTGGGACGAGTCGGTGCCCGTGCCCGGCCACATCGTGTCCGACGTCGGTTCCGCCGACGTCCGCGGCGGGCTCAACACCTCGGATCGCCTGATCGCCACGTGGTCGGGCGGGGCGTCCGCCGGGTACCCCGGTGCGCTCAAGATCGGTGACACACGCCTCGGCGGCGGCATCAGCGCCGGGTCCGACAAGAAGACCCGTCACCCTGTGTGCCTCGAGGACAACAAGAACGGCACCGTCACCTTCACGGTCGGCGGGCAGTCGGTCTCGATGGCCGGCTCGTTCCCCGACGGTCCGCAGCGGGTCGTGTTCTACGACCACAACTACACGCCGGACAAGGACGGCAACCCGATCGGCCACACCTGGCACTGGGACAACTTCGTCGTCACCTGATCGGAGGCGTCGGCTGACCCGCCGACGTGCGGCGCTCGCGCTCCGCACGTCGGCGGGCCACCGGCAACACGCCGGGGCGACCACGGATCCGGCAGCGTGCCGGTCGCCGCGGGTGGCTGCGGCCCGCCGCCGTGGCACACTTCGGTTGTGCCGTGGCTCGTGAGAGAAGACGCCCGAGTACTGGCGTCGGCCGAGGTCGCCGACGCACGATCGGCCCGACGAAGGGGTCTGCTCGGCCGTGACCACCTCGATGGCGCCCTGGTGCTCCGACCGTGCCGCTGGGTGCACACCATCGGGATGCGCTTCCCGATCGACGTCGCGTTCCTCGACGACGACGGCGTCGTCGTGAAGACGATGTCGATGCACCAACGCCGTGTCGGCGTACCCGTTTGGCGAGCGAGCGTCGTCGTCGAAGCCGAGGCTGGTGCGTTCGCCCGGTGGGGGCTCCGCGTCGGCGACGTGCTCGAGGTCCGGACCGACGACACGTGAGCGAGGGCGGCACGCTCTGGTTGGTCGCCACCCCGATCGGCAACCTCGGTGACCTGCCACAACGCGCCGTGGACGTGCTGGGCCGCGTGTCGCTGGTGTGCTGTGAGGACACGCGCCGCACCGGCCGGCTCCTCCAGCACGCGGGCGTGCGAGCCGAACGGCTCGCCGTCGCCAACGAGCACACCGAACACCACCGCATCGCCGACGTCCTCGACGAGTTGGGGGCCGGCAACGACGTGGCCGTCGTCAGCGACGCCGGCACGCCCGGCGTGTCCGATCCGGGCGCACGGTTGGTGCGGGCTGCGCTCGATGCCGGCTACGCCGTGTCGGCCGTGCCGGGGCCGGCCGCCGTGATCACGGCGTTGGTCGTCAGCGGGCTGCCCACCGACCGCTTCGTGTACGAGGGCTTCTTGCCCCGCCGCGGCGGTGAGCGCGCGGCGCGACTCGACGAGATCGCTCGCGAGACGCGGACGATCGTGCTCTACGAGGCGCCGCACCGGATCGAGCGCACGCTGGACGACCTCCGCCGCGTCTGCGGCGACGACCGCTCCGTGGCGATCTGCCGCGAGCTCACCAAGCTCTACGAGGAGGTCGTGCGCGGCACGTTGGGCACCGTCGCGATCGGCGATCCACGAGGCGAGTACGTCATCGTCGTGGGCGGACATCGCTCCGGGTCGGCCGAGCCGGGTGACGACGAGATCCGCGCCGCTCTCCGCGTCCACCTCGGGGCAGGTGCGACCAAGCGCGACGCCGTCGCCAGCGTGGCGACCGAACTGGGCGTCCCGAAGAAGCAGGTCTACGCCCTCGCGATCGCCGAGTAGATCGGGCGAGGGCCGCTGCAGCGCGCGCTGCCCCGCCGACGGCCCATGGTTAGCCTCGCCGATGTGAGCGAGTACGTGTCGGTGGCCACCGGCGGACCGAGCGCAGCGTTCTTCGACCTCGACCGCACCCTGATCGCCGGGTCGTCCGCGTTCACGCTCGCCACCGCCGCGCGTTCGATGAAGATGATGCCCGCCCACGAGCTCGTCCGCGATGCGCTGACCGCGGCCACGTTCAAGTTCGTCGGCGACCACAGCGGCGACGGCACGAGCGACGCCGTCCGCGACCGCATCCTCGGATTCGTGAAGGGCCAGCGCCAGGACGACCTCCAGGCGCTGAACGAGCGGGTGCTCCCCCGCCTGCTCGGCAAGATCCGCCCCGAGGCGCGGCGGCTCGTCGACATCCACCGCCACGCCGGTCGGGCCACGTTCATCGTGTCCGCCGCGCCGCAGGAGATCGTCGAGCCGCTGGCGATCTCACTCGGCATGACCGGCGGCATCGGCACCCGCGGCAAGGTGGCCGACGGGGTGTACACCGGTGAGCTCGACGGCCCGTTCTGCTACGCCCAGGGAAAGGTCGACGCGATCGAGCACCTCGCCCGATGGGACGGTCTCGACCTCCGACAGTGCTACGCCTACAGCGACTCGTCGAGCGACCTGCCGATGCTCGGCGCCGTCGGTCACCCGGTCGCCGTCAACCCCGACTCCAAGCTCGAACGCCACGCGCGGTTGCACGCCTGGCCGGTGGTGATCTTCAGCCAGCGCACCAAGACGGTGATCCGGCGCACCGTCGCCGGCGTCGCGTCCGCCGGCCTGGCCGCCGGGACGTTCGCAGCAGGGATCGAGGTCGGCACGCGGCGCGCCCGGCGCGGCTGGTTCCGCTGACGCCTCGCAGCGGCACCGGCCACCGACCAGCGCCGCCGAGCGTCGAGACGTGGCGCTGCGACGCCGCAGCGGAGACAGCGAGCTCGGCCAGGCGCAGCCGATCCGGCTCTGCCCGAGCGCGTCGCGCCACGCTGATCTCGCCGACCGACCGCGTTGCGCCGGCCAAGTCGGCGAGCGTCGAAGCACGGCGCGAAGCGCCGCAGCGGAGACAGCGAGCTCGGCCAGGCGCGGCCGATCCGGCTCTGCCGGTCGGCGGAGCGCGACGGAGCACTAGCCGCGCGGCAGGAGGGCGAGCTGCCGGGATTGCGCAACCAGCGCTCCGCCGGCATCCCAGATCTCGCCGTCCTCTTCGAACAGCCCGGCCTGGAGGCACCGGCTGCGGAACCGGCACCGCAGCGGGCCGGGCTCGGGGACACCGCGAACGTGGACCGTCAGCTCGAGCGTCGGCGTCCAACCGACGGGCACCGACGGCACGTTGAAGCAGACCGGGGCGAACGCGTCGGCGACGAGCAGCAGGCCGAGCTCGTCGGTGCGCTGGTGGTCGGTGAACTCGAACCAGCCGCTGATCTCCGGCCGCCCGCTGGGCTCGCCGAGGCGGAAGCCGGCGTCGGCCGGGTCGATCCGGACGACCACTCGGTCACCGAACCCCGAGACCGCCTCACCCCCGGGAGGCTTGGCGCGGACGCACTGGTCGATCGGCGGCAGGTCGGGCGGCTCGGTGCCGATGAACAGCGGACCGGGCGCGCCCTGCTCGCCGAAGGTGCCGAGCAGCGCCAGCGAGTCGACGCCGTGAGAGCGCAACCGCGCCGAGGCCGTCGCGGTGCGGCGGCCCACGCGAACGAGGTCGACCGAGACGTCGCACGGCCCCGGCCGTCCCGGCGCGAGGTAGTGGGCGGTCAGGCTGAGCGGCGGGCGACCGGTCGCATCGATCATCGCCCGTGCCGCGAGTGCGATCAGGTAGCCGCCATTGGCGTTGCCGGCGATATCCCAGCCGGCCGGGATGTCGGCGTCGTACAGACCACCGCCCCGACTGCGGACCCGCGTCGCGCGCTCGAACTCACCCTCCACGAGCCGGAACGATACGGGTCGTGTCTGGTGCCGGGACGACCGGACGGGTGTGACCATCGCCACCGCCGAGCGGCGTGAAGGCAATGGATCCGATCCGCCCGGTCCGTGCCGTCGACCGCACGTGGAGCACCGGCCGCGGGCCGGCCGGTCGCCCGATCCCACGTCGGTGCGCCGCATGGCGGTCGGTACGCTCGGCGGGATGAGCACCCCGATCCTCGTGGCTGTCGCGTGGCCGTACGCCTCCGGGTCGCGCCACCTCGGCCACCTCGCGGGTGCCTACCTGCCCGCCGACGTGTTCGCCCGCTACCAGCGCCTCGCCGGCAACGACGTCTTGATGGTGAGCGGCTCCGATGTGCACGGGACGCCGATCACCGTTCGTGCCGAGGAGGAGGGCGTCACCGCGCAGGACATCGTCGATCGGTATCACGGCGAGATCGTCCGCCAGTGGGACGAGCTCGGCATCTCGTGGGACCTCTACACCACGACCGGCACCGAGAACCATGCCCGGGTCACGCAGGAGATGTTCCTCGAGCAGCTCCGGCGGGGCCACATCGACCGCCGCGTCAGCAAGCAGCTCTACGACCCCGAGGCCGAGCGGTTCCTCCCCGACCGGTACGTCGAGGGCACCTGCCCACACTGTGGCTACGGCGAGGCGCGCGGCGACCAGTGCGACAACTGCGGCCGCACGCTCGACGCGACCGACCTGATCGACCCGCGCTCGAAGCTGTCGGGCTCGACGCCCGAGCTCCGCGAGACCGAGCACTTCTACTACCGCTACTCCGACTTCAACGAGCGGCTCGCCGAGTGGCTCGACACCCGCGAGGGCTGGCGGCCGCACGTCCTCAACTTCGCCAAGAGCTGGACCACGGAGGGGCTCCACGACCGGGCGATCACGCGCGACATCGAGTGGGGCATCGACCTCCCGGTCGACGACCTCGGACCCGGCAAGCGCATCTACGTCTGGTACGACGCCGTGATCGGCTACCTGTCGGCGTCGAAGGAGTGGGCGGCCGGCACCGGCGACCCCGAGGCCTGGCGCCGTTGGTGGGAGGGCGACGACGCACGCAGCTACTACTTCGTCGGCAAGGACAACATCCCGTTCCACTGCCTGTTCTGGCCTGCCCAGCTGATGGGCGCGGGCGACCTCAACCTGCCGACCGACGTGCCCGCCAACCAGTACGTGACGTTCAAGGGTGGCAAGGCATCGGCGAGTCGAGGTGTGGGCCTCACGATCGAGCAGGCGCTCGACCGATTCGAGCCCGATGCGATCCGCTTCGCCCTCGCCGCGGCGTTCCCCGAGCACGCCGACACCGAGGTCTCCGAAGACGAGATCGCCAGGCGCATCAACGAGGAGCTCGTCGCCACCTGGGGCAACCTCGTCAACCGGGTGCTGTCGATGGTCAACAAGAACTGCGAGGGCCAGGTGCCCGACCCCGGCGAGCTGCTCGGTGCAGACCGCGCCGTGCTCGACGAGGTCGATGAGGCCCTTCGATCGGCCGCGGCACAGCTCGAGGCGGTCGAGCTGAAGGCAGGTCTGCGCACCGCGCTGGCGGCCGCGCAGGCCGTCAACGGCTACCTCAGCGAGACCGAACCATGGAAGGTGCTGAAGGTCGACGAGCAACGCGGACGCACCATCCTCCACACCGCGCTCAGCGCCGTGAACGGCGTGCGAGTGCTCTTCGCGCCGTACCTCCCGTTCTCCACGGCCCGCCTCGCCGAGGTGCTCGGCCCGATCGAGCGCTGGGAGCGGTCACCGATCGCCACCGGCGCGCCGATCCCCAAGCCGACGCCGCTGTTCGGCAAGGTCGACCTCGACGCCTGAGCCGCTCGTCGTCATGCAGCACTGGTCCGACAGCCACTGTCACGTGCACGACGAGCGCATGCCGGGCGGCACCGCCGCAGCCGTCGCGGCCGCACGCGAGATGGGCGTCACGACGCTCGTCACGGTCGGATGCGATCGCACGACGTCGCTCGCAGCGATCGCCACCGCAGCCGAGCACGACGGCGTCCACGCCACCGTCGGTCTCCACCCCCACGAAGCCAGCGACGGTGTCGACACCATCGTCGACCTGCTCGACGAACCCGGCGTCGTCGCAGTCGGCGAGGCGGGGCTCGACTACTTCTACGAGCACTCGCCGCGCGACGTCCAGCGGCGGGCGTTCGCCGAGCAGATCCAGCTCGCACACGAGCGCCGGCTGCCGCTGGTGATCCACAGCCGCGACGCCTGGGACGACACGTTCGAGATCCTCGTCGCCGAGGGCCCACCGACCCGGACGATCTTCCACTGCTTCACCGGCGGCGCCGACGAGGCCCGCCGGGCGCTCGACCTCGGAGCCCACGTCTCGTTCTCGGGGATCGTCACGTTCAAGAACGCCACCGACGTGCAGGAAGCGGCACGGCTCTGCCCGCTCGACCGGCTGCTGATCGAGACCGACAGCCCGTACCTCGCCCCCGTCCCGCACCGCGGGCAGACCAACCGGCCGGCGTGGGTGCCGCATGTCGGCCGGTTCGTCGCCGACCTGTGCGACCTCCCCGTCGGCGACGTCGCCGACGCCACCCGACGGAACACCGAGCGGGCGTTCCCGGCGACGGCGCCGTGACCGGTCGGGTCGCCCCGGGGCGCCAGTAGCCTTTTCGGTGCTGCACCCACCGTGGCTTCGGTGCCGGGCAGACTGGCCTCACCGATCATGAACCCCGACTACGCCCAGCGACGCCGCGTCGCCATCGCCGCAGCGATCACGGTGATCCTCGTCCCCGCGGCGTTCCTCCTCAACCGGGGCAGCGACGACGAGGCGGCCACGCCGACGGTGACGTTCGTCGGCGCCACCGTCGTCGCCGACGACCGGACCCCCGAGGCGCCGGCGACCGAGCCGCCGCGCGACGACCCGATGGGAACCGCGCCGGTCGCCTACCTCGATGGGACGTCCCCGGCGCAGGACAGCGACCCCGCCACGATCGCGATCCCGCGCCCTCCCGACGGCATCACGGGCACTGCCTCGTTCCGTCGCAGCATCACGGCGACCACCGCGTGCCAGGTCAAGGGCGTGCCGTTCAACACCGCCGTCACCGTGACCAACCTCGACAACAGCCGGAGTGTGCGGTGCATCGCCAACGTCGGCGGGACCGAGCCCGACGTCGACGTCGTCCTGAACGCCGACGCCTTCCTGCTGATCGCCGACCTCACCGACGCGCCGGTCCCCGTGACGATCACCTGGTGAGCCGGTGACGCACTCACGACCGCGCATCCACGAGCTGCTCGACGGCCTCGCGCCCCGGCGCGACCTCGGCCAGAACTTCGTCGCCGACCCGAACACGGTGCGCCGCATCGCCGCCCTGGCCGGCGTCGGCGCCGGCGACCACGTCGTCGAGATCGGGGCGGGGCTCGGTTCGCTGACGCTGGCGCTGGCCGAGACCGGCGCCGAGATCACCGCCGTCGAGGTCGACGCCGACCTCGTGCCGGTGCTGCGGGACGTCGTCGCCCCGTCGAGCAACGTCTCGGTGGTCGAGGCCGACGCGACGCGCGTCGACTGGTCCCAGCTGCTCGCAGGTAGCGACCGTTGGACGCTCGTCGCCAACCTGCCGTACAACGTCGCGACGCCGCTCGTGTGCGACCTCCTCGACGAGGTGCCCGGCATCGCGTCGATGCTGGTGATGGTGCAGAAGGAGGTCGCCGAGCGGTTCGTCGCATCGCCCGGGTCGAAGCAGTACGGCGCGGTGAGCATCAAGGTCGCGTACTGGGCGACGGCCCGCCTCGTCGCCACGGTTCCGCCCTCGGTGTTCGTGCCCCGCCCCAACGTCGACTCCGCCCTGGTTCGCATCGAGCGTCGGACACCCCCGGCGACCGACCCGCAACAGCTGTTCGCCGTCGTGCGGGCGGCGTTCACCCACCGCCGGAAGATGCTCCGGCGGTCCCTCAGCTCCGTCGTCACGGCCGATCAGTTCGCCATCGCCGAGATCTCGCCCGAGGCCCGCCCCGAGCAGCTGTCGCTCGACGACTGGTGCCGGCTGACCGACGCCGTGACGTCGACGGCGCCCGCCGCGACCCCCGGCCCGGCATGACAGCGGGACGATGAGCGCGCCCGTCACCCTCGTCGCTGCTGCGAAGCTCACGTTCGAGCTCCGTATCACCGGCGTGCGCGACGACGGCTACCACCTCATCGACGCGGAGATGGCCAGCCTGTCGGTGGGCGACTCGCTCACCATCGACCCGAGCGGCGACGGCGTCACGCTCTCGGGGCCCTACGCCGAGGGCATCCCAACCGACGAGTCGAACCTCGTCAGGCGGGCGCTCGCACTCACCGGCCGGCGCGCCCACGTCACCATCGACAAGCGGATCCCGCCCGGCGGCGGACTCGGGGGCGGTTCGACGGATGCCGCCGCAGTGCTTCGATGGTCCGGCTGGGGCGGCTCGGCCGACCAACTCGTCACCGCGAGCACGATCGGCGCCGACATCCCGTTCTGCATCGTCGGCGGTCGTGCGCGGGTGCGGGGCATCGGCGAGATCGTCGAGCCACTCCCCCATGCGGCTCGCTCGGTGACGCTGGTCATCCCGCCGCTGTCGGTCGACACGCCCGCCGCCTACCGCGCCTGGGACGAGCTGGGCGGACCGACGGCTGACGGACCCAACGACCTCGAACCGGCTGCGTGCCGAGTCGAACCGGAGCTCGTGCGATGGCGGGATCGCATCGGCGACGCGTGCGGCGAGCATCCCGTGCTCGCGGGCAGCGGCGCCACGTGGTTCGTCCCGGGCGAACACGAGAACGCCCTCGCTGCGCTGGGCAACGAGGGCGCACGAATCATCGCCGCGCACACCACGCCGCCGCCGGATCCGGTGGGATCGAGGCGATGACGGATGGGCCCGGCGGCCGGTGAGCACCGGCGACGAACTGTCAGCTACTTGCGACGCTGGTGACGCGTGCGGCGAAGCATCTTCTTGTGCTTCTTCTTGCGCATGCGCTTGCGGCGCTTCTTGACGAGCGAACCCATAAGGGTGGTCACGCTACCGGCGGATGTCCGCTCGCGGCACACCGAAGTGGTCGCACCGACGAGGGCAATCCGCCGAGCGGGCACGGGCTTGCGCCGTGGGGGAAGAAGCGGGCGCGACCGACGCGGCCGGCGCTACCGTGAAGCCGTGCGGTCGGCTCGCGCCGACGGCACGGCCGTCCGGGGTCGTTCAATGGTAGGACAGCGGTTTTTGGTGCCGTTTATAGGGGTTCGAGTCCTCTCCCCGGAACGATGAGAGCGATGCACCACCTCGCACCCTCAGGAGGCTCCCGATGACCGTGTCAGCAATCGTGCTCGCCGCCGGGGCAGGCACGCGCATGCGATCCGAGCGACCCAAGCCGCTCCACCGCATCTGCGGGCGACCGATGGTGTTGCACGTCATCCACGCGCTCGAGCGGCTCCACCCGGCTCGGACCGTGGTCGTCGTCGGGCACGGCGCCGAGCAGGTCACCAAGAAGGTCCACGAGACCGCCCCGGGCTGGTCGAACGTCGCATTCGTCGAGCAGGTCGACCAGAACGGCACCGGCGACGCGACCGCCATCGGCATGACCGCCCTCGGCGGCGACGACTACGACGACGACGCCATCGTGGTGGTCCTGCCGGGCGACACGCCGTTGCTGCGCCCCACGACGCTCGACGAGCTGGTCGCCACGCACGTCGCCAACGCCAACGCAGCAACGCTGCTGACGAGCGTGATGGACGACCCGACCGGCTACGGGCGGATCGTGCGTGCGTCCGACGGGCGTGTCCTGCGCATCGTCGAGCAGCGCGACGCAGCGCCCGACGAGCTCGACATCCGAGAGGTCTGCACGAGCATCTACGCGTTCCGGCGCGATCTCCTCGGCCCTGCGTTGCGCAACCTGACGACCGACAACGCGCAGGGCGAGTTCTACCTCACCGACGTCATCGAGGGGCTGGCCGCGATGGGGCACCGGGTCGGTGCGGTCGAGGCGCTCCCGGCCGAGACGCACGGTGTCAACGACCGCTGGCAGCTCGCGCTGGCCGAGCGCGAGTTGCGCAACCGCACCAACCGTCACTGGCTCCTGAACGGGGTCACGATGCTCGACCCGCGCCAGACGTTCATCGACGTCACCGTCCGGCTCGGGCGTGACGTGACGATCTACCCCGGCACGATGCTGCACGGCGACACGGTGATCGCCGACGGCTGCGACATCGGCCCGCACACCCAGCTCGAGGACTGCGTCGTCGGCGCCGGGGCGCTGGTCCGCCAGACCGTCGGCGTCGACGCCGAGATCGGCGAGGGCGCACAGGTGGGCCCGTTCGCGCACCTCGCGCCTGGCTCGGCGGTACTTTCCAACGTCACCACCGGGGCGTTCTACACTGCAAGTGTCGACGACTGACGAGAGCCGCCAGCTCGTGAGCCGCCGACGGGCCACGCAGACGACCATCGCAGCTGCCCGGGGAGGGGCGCTCACCATGGAGAAGGTCACGACCAAGAAGCTCGCCCTCTACTCGGGGCGAACGCACCCGGAGCTGGCGGAGGAGGTGGCGGCGCATCTCGGTCAAGGCCTCGGCGACGCCAACATCGTCGAGTTCGCCAACGGCGAGATCCGCCCGCGCTTCGCCGAGTCGGTGCGCGGTGCCGACGTCTTCGTGATGCAGAGCCACTACGGCATCGACGGCCGATCGGTCAACGACTCGATCATGGAGCAGCTGACCATGATCGACGCCGCCTACCGGGCGTCGGCCAAGCGGATCACCTCGGTGTGCCCGTTCTACGGCTATGCCCGCCAGGACCGCAAGGCCGAGGGCCGCGAGCCGATCACCGCCCGCCTCGTCGCCGACATGTTCAAGGCCGCCGGCGCCAAGCGGATGATCTCGATCGACCTCCACTCCGGGCAGATCCAGGGCTTCTTCGAGGGGCCGGTCGACCACCTCACCGCAGCCCCTGTGCTCGAGAACTACATCCGTCAGCAGGCGGCGGACGCACCGGTCATCGTGTCGCCCGACTCGGGACGCATCAAGGTCGCCGAGCGGATGGCGCAGCACCTGGTCGACTGCGACGCCGACATCGCGTTCATCTACAAGCGCCGACCGAAGGGCCAGGCCAACGTGGTCGAGGCACGCGAGGTCATCGGCGACGTGGACGGCCGCCTGTGCATCCTCACCGACGACATGATCGACACCGGTGGCACGATCGTGTCGGCGGCCGAGATCCTGCTCGCACGCGGCGCCACCGAGGTCTGGGCGATGGCCACCCACGGGGTGCTGTCGGGCCCGGCGATCGACCGGCTCAAGAATGCGCCGCTCGAACGGATCGTCCTCACCAACACACTGCCACTCCCACCCGAGAAGCAGATCCCGAAGATCGAGGTGCTGTCGGTCGCCGAGATCATCGCCGAGGCGCTGAGCGCCGTGTTCGACGACACCAGCGTCAGCGACATCTTCGACGGCGAGAACCTGGCCTGACCGTCTCGCTCCCGCCCGCAGTGTGGGACGCCGTGGACCCTTCGGCCCCCGGCTGCCGGAGACTTCCAAGACGAAGTCGAGCTGGGTCCGAGTTCCCGCCGGCGACAGCCATCGGCGCTTCCTCCACGGACTGACAGCGACGGGAGACCGACGGTCCGCCGACCCGGCGCGGGATCGACGCGGCCGCTCGGTTGGAGCCGCTCGGAGATGCGGGGCGTCGGCACCGATGCTGCTCCTTCGCGGCGCCGATCGCCCGGCACTTCCGGCATGCCCCGGGTCCTCGACGGCTCGACCCCGCTACCGTCGGATCGTGCAGATCTCTTTGCTGCTGGCCCATCCTCGACCGAACAGCTTCAATCACGCTCTGGCGTCAGCGATCCTCGACGAGCTCGACGAGGCCGGTCACACCGTCGCGTTCCATGACCTCTACGACGAGGGATTCGATCCGCTCCTGCGTCCCGAGGAGTGCTACACGACGGGGAGCACGGTCGAAGAGCTGCTCGCGAGCTCCGACGACGTACTGGTCGCCACGCATCGCGAGGAGATCGCCGATGCGGACGGCCTGGTCGTCGTGCATCCGAACTGGTGGGGAAAGCCGCCGGCAATCCTCGCCGGCTGGCTCGACCGCGTTCTCGTACCAGGGGTTGCCTACCGACTCACCGACGCCACGGGCGAGCCCGACGGGCTGCTCTCGCTCAGGGCCGCGCTCGTGGTCAACACGACCGACACCCCGGCACAGCGCGAGGCGGAGGTGCTCGGCGACCCACTCGCTTCGATCTGGACCCGCTGCGTACTCCCGTACTGCGGCGTGAGAACGGTCGATCGCGTCGTGGTTGGTCCGGTGACCGACAGCACCGCGCGTGCTCGATCGGAATGGCTCGACGAGGTTGCCCGCAGAACCACCGACCTGTTCGGACTCGCGGAGCCATAGCGGCCCGTCGGCGCTCGCCGGGCAGCGCGAGAACGTGCGGCGGAGGGACAGGCGTCAGCACCCGGGAACCGGTTCGCCCCGCCTTGCTGCCTCCGCGGCTCCGAACCCGTCAGACCACGTTGCTACGACACATCGCTCGGCAGTGATCTACGGTGCGCTTCGGTGAGGTCTTCGGCGCAGTCGTCGTGGGCAGTTGTTGCCGTCGCGATGCTGGCGGCGTTGACCGGCTGCGGGCTCGACGACGGGTCAACCGATGAAGCTGAACCAGCTCCTACCGACTCGCCGGCCGCGGTGGGGCTCGACGGACCTGTCATGCGCCACCTTCGGGCCCGTTCGACCGAAGGGGAGGATGCCGAGGTCGGAGGTGTGATCGAGATCGACGGAGACTGCCTGTACGTCGCACTCGCCGACGTGGCCCAGCGCTATCCCATCGTCTGGCCTGCGTCGACGTCATGGGACTCCCGAACGGATCGAGTGATCCTCCCCGGCGGGGAGTCGATCGGCCACGGCGACGCTGTCCACGGCGGCGGCGGATACCGATCCGTCGACGACGTGGCCGCAATCGCCGGCGACGCAGCTGCAGCCCGGGCCAGCGAGTGCGTCGACAACCGGTACGGCGAGATCGCGGTGGTCAACAATCAGCCCGACGGGATCCGCGCTGGCGCTCGCCCGGTCGAGGACGAACAGCCGAGCGTCGACTCGAGTGACGCACTCGAGGTCGAAGGGGACTGGCTCGTCGAGGAGCTGACCGTGGACGGTGAACGGGTCGTGCTCGGCGCCTCGCAGCCCGTCACGGTCACGATTGAGGGCGGGATGATCAGTGGTACCGCTGCGTGCAACCAATACACCGGTGCGATCGATTGGTCGGCCGAGGCCGGATTTGGCCGCTTCGGCGTGTCGGATCTGAGGTCGACAAAACGGGCTTGCGGTGCGGACGCAATGGAGATCGAGCAGGCCTTCTTCACCGCGCTCCAGGCGGTCGACTCCTTCGAGGCCGCCGATGGTCTCTACGTTGCGCAGACCGGCACGTCCACCAACTTCCACCTCGTCCGGTCCGACTGACCGGGATGAGCACCCGGTCGGCGGTGCTCGTCCCGGGCACCCTGACCCGCTCGCTCGACCCGAGGGCAGGAGTCGTACGAGGGATCGCGACGCGGCTCGCCCCGCGGACGATCATCCGTCTCCGGGTGGAACCGGCGGCCACAGACGAAGCAGAGCCCGGGATCGTCGAGGCGCTCGCCATCCCCGGGCGCCATCACGTCAGCACCTCGCACGGAGCCCCGATCAGCACATCGGGACGATCGGAGGCCGGAACCTGCGCGAGCGCGGCACCGATGCGCTGGCCGAACCGATCGGACCGCTCGTTCGCTTCTACCTCGGGGGCTGCGAGGATGACATGGATGTCAGACGAGGAGGTGCTGCACGGTGGTGTCGCCAACGCGGGCGCTGTGGCTCGCGTGGGCGACCACGTGCTTCGGCCCTCGAACGCGCACTCGACGTCGATCCACCGGTTCCTTGTCGCTCTACGTCGAGGCGGATTCGACGGCGCATCGGTGCCGGTGGGGATCGAACCGGATGGACGGGAGCGTCTCTGGTTCGTTCATGGCGACGTCGCCACACCGCCGTATCCGAGCTGGGCGCAGACCGACGCAGCGCTCGGCTCGATTGCTCGGCTCCTTCGACGCTTGCACGACGCTTCGGTCGGCCTCGACATCGGCGCCACGACGTGGAGCGACGAGATGGCCGATCCGTCGGGCGGCGACGTGATGTGCCACAACGACGTCTGCCTCGAGAACGTGGTGTTCCGCGACGGTGAAGCGGTTGCGCTGCTGGACTTCGACTTCGTGGCACCGGGTCGTCGCGAGTTCGACCTGGCTGCGTTCGCACGCATGTGCGTTCCGATCGACGACGACACGAACGCTGCCAAACTCGGATGGACGACGACCGACCGGCCTGCTCGACTGCGACTGGTGTGTGATGAGTATCGACTCGATGGGGTCGGTCGCAGCGTGCTCATCGACTGTCTGACGGAGTCGATCGAGCGAGGCGGCGAGTTCGTTCGGCGGCGGGTCGAAGCCGGCGAGGCTGCGTTCATCCAGATGTGGGAGTCGATGGGGGGCCAAGGACGGTTCGATCGGCGACGACGTTGGTGGAACGCCCACCGCGACGAGTTCGCCGAGGCTCTGCGGTCGTCACAGCCGCCCGGCAATCGCGGAGCGTCGACGAGGGTGGCACCTGCTCGGAATCGGCACTCCTGAGCGGTTGGTCGCGCGGGTCCTGGCGTCATGCCTCGACACGGATCCGGTCGAGCGGGCTGCTGATCGAACACGAGGCGACCACGACAGCGGACCGACCCTCGGCTGCGTCGCAGCAGCGGTGTGGCGAGCGATCCCGACGACACGAGCCGCGCCGCCCGGGCGACGCCCAGGTGATTCCGCTGAATCGCGCCCGCGCCGCGCGAGGTACCTTCCGAACCATGACGGACACGCCGAAGCACCGCATCGATCTCGACGAGTCGGAGATGCCGACGACTTGGTACAACGTCATCCCCGACCTGCCCGAGCCGCCACCACCCCCGCTGCATCCCGGCACCAGGGAGCCGGTCGGGCCCGACGACTTGGCGCCGCTGTTCCCGATGGCGCTCATCGAGCAGGAGGTGTCGGCCGAGCGCCACATCGACATCCCCGGTGAGGTCCTCGACGTCTACCGGGTGTGGCGTCCCAGCCCGCTGTTCCGGGCGACGCGCCTCGAAGAGGCGCTCGGCACGCCGGCTCGCATCTACTACAAGTACGAGGGCGTCAGCCCGGCCGGCTCGCACAAGCCGAACACGTCGGTACCGCAGGCCTTCTACAACCATGCCGAGGGCGTCACCCGCCTGACGACCGAGACCGGCGCCGGCCAGTGGGGCAGCGCGCTCGCCTACGCCACCGCCCAGTACGGGATGGACTGCGAGGTCTGGATGGTCGGCGCGTCGTACCGCCAGAAGCCCTATCGCCGCACCATGATGCAGATCTGGGGAGCCACCGTGCACTCCAGCCCGTCCGACGTGACCGAGTTCGGGCGCCAGCTGCTCGCCGACGACCCCGACCACACCGGCTCGCTCGGCATCGCGATCTCCGAGGCCGTCGCCGCCTGCGTGGCCGACCCGAACGCGCGGTACGCACTCGGCTCGGTGCTCAACCACGTCCTGCTGCACCAGACCGTCATCGGCGAGGAGGCGCTCCTGCAGCTCGCCAAGGTCGGCGAGACGCCCGACGTGCTGGTCGGCTGCACCGGCGGCGGCTCGAACTTCGGCGGGCTGGCGTTCCCGTTCCTGCGCGAGAAGCTGGCCGGCAAGATGGACCCGGTCATCCGCTGCGTCGAGCCGGCCGCCTGCCCGACGCTCACGAAGGGCGAGTACCGCTACGACTTCGGCGACACCGCCGGCATGACGCCGCTGATGAAGATGCACACGCTCGGCCACGGCTTCGTACCCGAGCCGATCCACGCCGGCGGGCTGCGCTACCACGGGATGAGCCCGCTCGTGTCGCACATCTACGAGCTCGGCCTGGCCGAGGCCGTCGCCATCCCCCAGCGTGAGTGCTTCTCCGGAGCGGTGCAGTTCGCCCGCACCGAGGGCATCGTCCCGGCCCCCGAGCCGACCCATGCGATCGCGGCTGCGGTCCGCGAGGCGCTGGCGTGCAAGGAGTCGGGCGAGGAGAAGGTGATCCTCACTGCGCTGTGCGGCCACGGACACCTCGACCTCGCGGCGTACGAGAAGTACCTCAGCGGCGAGATGGTCGACTACGACCTGCCCCAGGAGAGCATCGACGCTGCGATGGCCGAGGTGCCGGTGCTGAACTGAACTGAACGGACGGACGGGTTCTGGCGGACCGGCGCAGCTGGACCCGCCGCCACCTCCCGAGCTCGCCGCTCCGCTCCGCCCGAGCCCCACTCCGCTTCGGCGCTCGCCCAACCCGCACACCTCCGCACGGGTTCTGGCGGACCGGCGAGCCCCGGAGCCCACGAGGCAGGCCGGCACTCACGGTGTGGGTGCCGGGGGCGGGCGATAGCATGGCCCGCTGCTCGTATCACCGTTCCACGAGGCTTGATCTACCCATGTCTGAGACCGTTCTCATCGCCGAAACCGGGCGCGCAACCGGCAGCGCAAACGCTCGCCGCCTGCGCGCCACTGATTCGATCCCCGCCGTCGTGTACGGACAGGGCATGGAGCCGCTGAGCATCTCGGTCGCCCGCCGCGACCTGCGCGTCGCCCTGTCCGGCGCCGCCGGCACCAACACGATCCTCGACCTCACCGTCGACGGCACGGTGTACCCGGCCATCGTCAAGGACATGCAGCGCCACCCGGTGCGCCGGACCGTGCAGCACGTCGACTTTATCCAGATCAACCTCGACGAGGCGATCACCGTCTCGGTGCCGGTCCGGCTCGAGGGCGAGGCGAAGGACGTGCTCGCCAACAACGGTCTCGTCGACCTGGCGATGACCGAGATCGAGGTCTCGACCACGCCGCGGAACATCCCCGACGAGATCGTCATCGACGTCACCGAGATGACGATGGACACCACGATCACGCTCGGCGACGTCGCGCTGCCGTCCGGCGTCACCGCCACCGCCGACGTCGAGCTGCCGGTCGTCACCGTGCTCACGATGCGGACGCCGGTGCTCGACGCCGAGGAAGAGGCAGCCGAAGGCCTCGAAGAGCTCGAAGGCGCCGAGGAGGCCGGCGAGGCCGCCGACGAGGGCGGCGGCGACGCTGCCGGCGACGACGCCGGCGAGTGACCGCTCCCACGCTCACCTGACCGATGGGTCTCTTCGACCGGCGGGCCGGCAAGGGCACCCCGTTCGACTGGCTGGTGGTCGGTCTCGGCAACCCGGGCAAGGAGTACGCCCGCACTCGGCACAACGTCGGCGAGGAGTGCGTTCGCATGTTGTCCGAGCGGCACGACGCCCCGCTCAAGGCAGGCCGCGACAACGCGCTCGTCGGTGAGGCGAGGTTCGGTCGAGGTCTCGATGCTCCTCGTGTCGTCCTCGCGTTCCCGATCACGTTCATGAACGAGTCGGGGCGAGCGGTGTCCTCGCTGGTCCGCCGGTACCGGATCGAGACGCCCGAGCAGATCATCGTCGTCCACGACGAGCTCGACCTCGAGCCCGGCGTGCTCAAGCTCAAGGCGGGGGGCGGCCTCGCCGGGCACAACGGTCTGCGCAGCATCACGCAGCACCTGAAGACCCAGGACTACCTCCGGATCCGGATCGGCGTCGGGAAGCCGCCCAACAAGGGGCGCGGCAAGAGCCACGTGCTGACCCGGGTCCCGGCCCGCCAGCGCGAGCTGCTCGACCAGCGGGTCGCCGATGCCGCCGATGCCGTCGAGATGATCATCCACGATGGCATCGACGCCGCGATGGCCGACTTCCACGCCCGTCCGTGACGCTGGCCTCGCTCCCGCCGCTGCTCCGGGACGAGCCCGGGCTGACCCGGGCGCTCGGCGAGCCGGGCGCCCGTCTCGCGGTCGTCGAGGTGGCCCGGCCGATCTCGATCGCCGCGCTCGCCCACCTGTCCGGGCGCTCACCGCTCGTCGTCGCGTGCCCGACGGGGGCGATGGCCGGCCAGCTCTACGACGACCTCCGCCAGTACGTCGGCGGCGACGACGTCGCCCTGTTCCCGGCATGGGAGACGCTTCCCTTCGAACGTGTCAGCCCAGCGGTCGAGACGATGGGCCAGCGACTCGAAGTGCTCTGGCGCCTGCGGCAGGGAGCCGAACCCGACCGGGCAGCGGGGAGCAGCTCGGCCGCGACCAGCTGCCCGAAAGTGATCGTCGCCGGGGTCAGGGCGCTCCTGCAGCGCCTCGGGCCGGGTGCGGTCGACGTCGAGCCGATCATCGTGCGGCCCGACGCGATCATCGACCCCGATCAGCTGACCGCTCAGCTGGTCGAGTTCGGCTACCGGCGGGAGGAGCTCGTCGAGCACCGCGGCGAGTTCGCACGGCGCGGCGCCATCGTCGACGTCTTCCCGTCGACCGCCGACGCACCGATCCGCATCGACCTGTGGGGTGACGAGGTCGATCGTCTCACGGTGTTCGGCGTCAACGACCAGCGATCGACCGGCGACATCGACCAGGCGACCATCTTCCCGGCGCGTGAGTTGATGCCCACCGACGACGTCCGCGAGCGTGCGGCCTCACTCGTCGCGACCGAGCCGTGGGGCCGCGAGCAGTGGGAGCGCCTCGCCGAGGGGACCCACTTCGAGGGGATGGAATCGTGGGTCCCGTGGCTGGTCGACGACGACACGCTCATCACCGACGTGCTCCCCGAGCAGGCCAAGGTGCTGCTCGTCGAGCCGCGGCGCATGCGCGACCGCGCGATCGACCTGCTGGCAGAGGAGGACGACCTCGCCAAGGCGCTGGCATCGACCTGGGCCCGTGACCCCGACAAGGCGTTCCCGAGGTTGCACGCCGACGTCGACCGTCTGCTGTCCTCGTCGGCCACCGGCTCGTTCTGGACGATCGACTCGTCACCCGACTCGCCGGACACACCCGTCGTGCAGGCGTCCGGCTGGGGCCCGGTCGGCGCAGACGGCTCCGGGCTGAGCAACCGGCTGATCGACCTGATCGGGCAGGGCTACAGCGTGACCGTCGCCGCCGACGGCGCCGGATCGGCGACCCGCCTCCACGAGATCCTCCTCGAGCAGGGCCTCGACTTCCCGGTCGTCGGCACGACCGACATCGAGCCGCCGCTCGAGCTCGCATCCCCCGGCGGTCGCATCGTCGTCGCGCCGCTCCACCGCGGTTGCACGATCCCCAACGCCAAGGTCGCGATCGTCGCCGAGTCGGACCTCACCGGCCGCCGCCGCGCCCACCGCAAGGCGCGCCCGCGGCGGCGCGAGGGCACGACCACGTTCGAGGACCTCCACGCCGGCAACTACGTCGTCCACCACATGCACGGCGTCGGCAAGTACGAGGGGATGGTGAAGCGATCGATCGGTGGCGTCGAACGCGACTACCTGCTCGTCGCGTACAAGGGCGGCGACAAGCTTTACGTGCCGTCCGATCAGATCGACACGCTGCGCCAGTACGTCGGCGGCGAGGCCCCGACGTTGCATCGGCTCGGCGGCAGCGACTTCGCGAAGGCGAAGGGACGCGTCCGCTCGGCCGTCCGCGAGATCGCGCAGGAGCTGGTCGTGCTGTACCAGAAGCGGGTCAACGCCGAGGGCCATGCGTTCGGCCACGACACGCCCTGGCAACGCGAGATGGAGGATGCGTTCCCGTACGTCGAGACGCCGGACCAGCGGACGGCGATCGACGACCTCAAGGGCGACATGGAGCGACCCTTCCCCATGGACCGCCTGATCTGCGGCGACGTCGGGTTCGGCAAGACCGAGGTCGCCATCCGGGGGGCCTTCAAGGCCATCCAGGAGGGCAAGCAGGTCGCCGTGCTCGCCCCGACCACCCTGCTCGCCAGCCAGCACGGCAACACGTTCGCCGATCGCTTCGCCGGGTACCCGATCCGCGTCGAGGTGCTGTCGCGGTTCCTCACGGCCGCCCAGGCGAAGCAGGTCATGCAAGGCCTCAGGGACGGCGAGGTGGACTGCGTGATCGGCACCCACCGGCTGCTCGCGGCCGACGTCACGTTCAAGGACCTCGGGTTGCTGATCGTCGACGAGGAGCAGCGATTCGGTGTCCAGCACAAGGAGCAGATCAAGAAGCTGAAGACGAACGTCGACGTGCTGACGCTGTCGGCCACGCCGATCCCGAGGACGCTCGAGATGTCGCTCGTCGGCATCCGCGACCTCTCGCTGCTGCAGACACCGCCCGCGGACCGGCAGCCGATCCTGACCTACGTCGGCGGGTACGACGAGCGGGTGGCGGTCGAGGCGATCCGCCGCGAGCTGCTCCGCGAAGGGCAGGTCTTCTGGGTCCACAACCGGGTCCGCTCGATCGACACGGCTGCCGCCCGCCTCCGGCAGCTCGTCCCCGAGGCGCGCATCGCCGTGGCCCACGGCCGCATGGACGAGGGCACGCTCGAGCAGGTGGTCGTCGACTTCTGGGAGGGCCGCTACGACGTGCTGGTCTGCACGACGATCATCGAGTCCGGCATCGACATGCCGACCGTCAACACCCTGGTCGTCGAGCGCGCCGACCTGCTCGGGCTCGGTCAGATGCACCAGCTACGGGGTCGCGTCGGCCGCAGCGGTAGCAGGGCCTACGCCTACCTGTTCCACCCCGAGGACACCGTGCTGTCCGAGGAGGCGTACGAGCGGCTCAAGACCATCGGCGAGGCCACCGACCTCGGCTCCGGCTTCAAGATCGCGATGCGCGACCTCGAGATCCGTGGCGCCGGCAACCTGCTCGGTCAGGCGCAGTCGGGCCACATCGCGGCCGTCGGTTACGACCTGTACTGCCAGATGGTCACCGAGGCCGTTGCGGAGATGAAGGGCGAGCCGATCCCGACGCCGTCGGAGATCAAGCTCGACGTGCCCTCCGACGCGTTCCTGCCGGTCGACTACGTCTCGAAGGAGGAACTGCGCCTCGAGGCGTACCGCCGGCTGGCCGAGGTCACGAGCCACGGCGCGGTCGACGACATCCGCACCGAGTGGGAGGACCGCTACGGCCCGCTCCCCGAGCCGGCCGAGGCCCTGCTCATGGTCGGCCGCCTCCGGGCCGAGTGCAACCGGCTCGGCATCGTCGACCTCCAGATCACGGAGAACCAGGCCCGGCTGGCGCCACTCGAGCTGAAGCTGTCGGCTGCGACCCGGCTGAAGCGGATCGCCAAGGGCGCGATCCACAAGGAGGAGCTCCGGCAGCTCGTGGTGCCGATCCCGCGCGGGCAGGACGCAGCGACGTTCCTGGTCGGATTCCTCCAGGAGCTGATCCCGGAGGGCGCCGCGTGACCGGTCGGCGCGGAGCCGGCGCAGCGCGGCCGGTAGGTTGTGCGCCGTGATCCGACGCTCCCCCGCCCGCCTCGCGCTCGCCTTGACGGCGGCGGCGCTGGCGTTGTCCGGTTGTTCGACGCTCGGCGCCGACGACGTGGCTGCACGGGTCGGCGATGCCGAGCTGAGCCACGACGAGTTGAAGGAGCGGTCGTCCAAGCTCGGGCTGCCGATCGACGACGCCGTGGTGGTGGCCGACGACGCCCGCGCCATCACCGCCACCTGGATCGCGACCGAGCTCATCCGCGAGGTCGGGCTCATCGACCGGTACGAGGCCGGCGGCGAGACGTCGGGCATCTGGTGCCTGTCGTTCTTCCAGGTCGGGAACATCGACGAGGCGCAGGCGTACGTCGACCGGCTCGACGCCGGCGAGGACTGGCATGCGATCCTCGCCGCCGAGCTACCCGACCTCCCGAACGCGGCGCGGGCGCAGTGCCAACCCACCGAATCCCTCGGCGAGTCGATCACCCAGCTCACCGGCATGTCACCGTCCGATCCACATCGCACGGTGGCCACACCCGACGGGCTGACCCTCGTCGTGCGCATGCAGCCGGTCGACGAGGTCAACGGGTTCGAGCTGATGAGCCTGGCCCAGGCGACCGATCCGTCGCTGATCGACGCCGTGCTCGAACTCGCCATGACCGCCGACGTGTCCGTCGATCCGCAGCTCGGCGCGTTCTCGCCCGAGGACCTGAGCGTCGTCCCGCTCGGCTAGTCGGGTGAACGACCCGCGTCCGCGCATCGTCGTCGTCGGGTTGGGCCCGGGCGGCGAGTCGCACGTCACCCGCGAGACGCTCGACGCCGTCGACCGCATCGAGCCGCGCTTCCTGCGAACGTCGGTGCATCCCACCGCGCACCTGGTTCCCGACGCGACATCCTTCGACGACGTGTACGAAGCGGCCGACCGCTTCGACGACGTCTACGAGGAGATCGTCGAGCGGCTCGTCGCGTCGGCGGTCTCGAACGGCGCTGTGCTCTACGCCGTCCCGGGTTCGCCGCTGGTGCTCGAGCGCACCGTTCGCCTGCTGCTCGACGACGAACGGGTGACGACCGAGGTGCTCCCGGCGATGTCGTTCCTCGACCTGGTCTGGGCGCGACTCGGCATCGATCCCGTCGAGGCCGGCGTCCGCCTCGTCGACGGCCACGAGTTCGCACGATCCGGAGCTGACGCGTCGGGACCCCTCCTCGTCGCGCACACCCACGCCAACTGGGTGCTGAGCGACATCAAGCTCTCGATCGACGACGTCGACGTCGTCGGCGACGCGGCAGGGACGTCGCTCGCCGAGACGCCCGTCACGTTGCTCCAGGCCCTCGGCACCGAGGACGAACGCATCGTCACCACCACCTGGGCAGACATGGACCGAGCGCTCGAGGCCGACCACCTCACGTCGCTGTACGTCCCGGAGCTCGGCGCCCATCCCGGGCTCGGCTACGTCCGATTCCACGACCTGGCCAGGACCTTGCGCGAGCGCTGCCCGTGGGACATCGAGCAGACCCACACGTCGCTCGTGCCGTACCTCATCGAGGAGTCGTACGAGCTCGTCGACGCGATCCAGGGCCTCGACCCCGATGACCCGGCGAGCGACGAGCACCTGATCGAGGAGCTCGGCGACCTGCTCTACCAGATCGAGTTCCACGCCACGATCGCCGAGCAGGAGGGGCGGTTCAGCATCGCCGACGTCACGTCCGCGATCCACGACAAGCTGGTGCGACGCCATCCGCACGTGTTCGGCGACGTCGACGTCGAGGGCAGCGACGACGTGCTCGCCAACTGGGAGGCCATCAAACGAGCCGAGAAGGGTCGCACGTCGGTCTTCGACGGCGTCGCCGGCTCGCTGCCGTCGCTCAGCTACGCGCACCAGGTGCAGCGCAAGGCCGCGAAGGTGGGCTTCGACTGGCCATCCGTCGACGGTGCGCTCCCCAAGATCGCCGAGGAGGCGGCCGAGCTCGCCGACGCGCTGGGCGACGACGACGAGTCGCGCGACGAGCTCGGCGACCTGCTGTTCGCTGTGGTCAACGTCGCTCGGCATCTGCGGGTCGATCCGGAGGCGGCGCTGCGTGCGGCCGCCGACAAGTTCCGGCGCCGGTTCGAATCGGTCGAACTGCTCGCCGCGGAGCGGTCGATCGACCTGCACGACGCCGATCTCGGCACCCTCGACGCGCTGTGGGACGAGATCAAGCGGGTCTGAGCGGGACGGTGCAGGTCGACTCGCGCCGACGAGCCGTCGTCAGCGTTCGGCCTCGGCGAGCAGCGACTCGCCGAACCGGTTGCGGAGCGTGTAGCGGTGTTGCGTGCCGTCCTCGATCGACCGAGCGGCCTCGTTGACCGCCAGCGCGCCCAGCACCTGGAGGAGGCCACCGATCACCATGTACGCACCGAGGCGCCCCCACTCGTCGGACCCACTCGTCTGGTCGATGGTCGACAGGCCACCGAGGAACTGCAGTTGTGCGAGGAAGCAGACCGAGATCATCGCCGCGACACGCAGCGGGCGGTGCTTGGCCTCGGCCGCGCTCGTCACCCGCTCGAGCATGATGAGGGGGACGGCGATGAAGATCGCCTGCAGGACGAAACCGGCGCCCTCGCCCAGCGCGTCGTCGGCCTCGGCGACGATCTCTGAGCCGACGATCCAGATCCCCAACAGTCCGAAGGGCAGGCTCAGGGCTGCGACGATCGGGCTGCGACGCTGCCCGGTGCCGCGCCGCACGTTGACCGTGGCGACAGCGATCCACGCCACGGCGACGGGAATCGTCGCCAGGGCGAGCCAGCGCTCGATCTGGCGGAGCATGTCGAAGAGATCCCAGGTGCGATCGAGCTGGCTCGTCAGGACGCCCGATGCACGCTCCTGCTGCCAGAGCAGCAGCATCAGGATCGCACCACCGACGGTCAGGAGGCACAGGATGGCCAGCATCGTGGCCATGGTGAACCGGAGGATGCTGGCGGCGCCGTAGGGCTCCTGGGCAGCGGCGAGCTCGCCGTGCGTCGCCGGCCGCAGCCGATCGAGCCACGAACGCTTGGCCTCGGCCGTCGCCGCCTCCGCAGGGGCCTCGGATCCGGGCGCCGGCGTGATCGTGGTCCGCGTGATCGAGCTGCGCGCGTCGTCTTTCCCGGGCGTCGACGCGCCGGCGTGTGCCGGCCCGTCCGCGACCATCAGATCTTCCACTCCCACACTCCTCTCATCGTCGCGCATCGGTCCGGGCTTGAACGGTTTCTTGAGTTTGTGCCGAACGAGCGGCGGCCCGGTCGGAAGGCTGGCACACTGACGGCCATGCGGGTCCAGGTCGCCCACCCAGCCGAACACGCCGCGATCGCCGACCTCCCCTTTCGCGAACCCCTCGAGACCTGGGACATGTCGAACGTGCACGAGGTGCTCGGCCTGCACCGGCACGTCGTCAAGCTGATCGAATTCGAAGGTGTCTCCTACGTCGTCAAGGAGCTGCCCGACCGCCTTGCGCTCCACGAGTACCGCTTGCTTCGCGAGATCGACGAGGACGGGCTTCCGACCGCCGAGATGGTCGCCGTGGTGACCAACCGGTCGGCGGGTGACGGGATGATCGTCACCCGTCATCTCGACTACGCACTCCCCTATCGCTCGCTGCTGATGGGACGCGGGCTCGAGATCCCGTACCTCGGCGACCGGCTCCTCGACGCCCTCGTCGTGCTGCTGGTACGCATCCACCTCGAGGGGATCTACTGGGGCGACTGCTCGCTGTCGAACGCCCTGTTCCGGCGCGACGCAGGGGCACTGCAGGCGTACATCATCGATGTCGAGACGGCCGAGCGCCACGACGAGCTCACCGACGGCCAGCGGTCGATGGACATCATGATCGCGACCGACAACGTCGCCGGGGGCCTGATGGACCTCCAGGCCGCAGGCCGGCTGGCCGACGAGATCGACCCGATCCCGTTCGCACTCGCCATCGAAGACCGCTACAACGCGCTCTGGAACGAGCTCCACGCCGAGTCGACGGCGGCACTCGGGGACGTGATGCCGATCCGGCAGCGGCTCGACCGGCTGCACGACCTCGGGTTCGACGTCGACGAGATGGAGGTCATCAGCAACGAGGACGGCTCGTCGCTCCGCTACGTGCCGACGGTCGTCGAGCACGGGTACCACGCCGAGCGGCTGGCCAATCTGACGGGCCTGATCGCCGGCGAGAACCAGGCGCGCCGCATGCTCGACGACATCAAGAGCTACGGCGCCTGGCTCCAGGCCGAGTCCGACCGTCCGATCCCGTTCAACGTCGCGGCCGTGCGGTGGCTCGACCGGGTGTTCGAGCCGACCATCGCAGCGATCCCGCCGCAGCTCCTCGGGCGACTCGAGGCCGCCGAGATCTTCCATCATCTCCTCGAGCACCGTTGGTACATGAGCGAGCGGCTGGGACGCGAGGTCAAGCTGCAGGAGGCGCTCGCCGACTACACCGCGATGCTGGAAGCAGCCCCCGACGAGCGCGTCGTCTCCGACGTGACCGGCGAGATCGCCATCACGACCGACCGGAGTCCGCCGCGGTCGAGCTAGCGGCTCGACACCTGCCGAGCCGCGGTGCCGTGTCGATCGGACTTCGCCGCGGTCGAGCTGGTAGCTCGACGCCTGCCGAGCTCGGTGCTCGCTCCCGCTGCGCTCCTCGCCGGGCGCGACCGTCGCGGCGCGATCGCCGTTGGCGACAGGCGCTGCTTCGCCTCCCGAGCTCGCCATCTCCGCTCCGCTTCGATGCTCGCCCACTTCGGTGAGACGACGCGGTCGGCCGGCGAGATGGGCGTCTGTGCGAGCGGGCTCCATGCTGCTGAGTACGAGACGTTCGGCCCTGCCGTTGGCCGCCCCCGCACGGGTACGGTGGCGCGCATGAGTGAGATCGTTCATGTTGCCGGCCGCGAGATCCTCGACTCCCGCGGCAATCCCACCGTCGAGGTCGACGTGATCCTCGACTCCGGCGCCGCCGGCCGTGCCGCGGTGCCGAGCGGTGCCAGCACCGGCGAGCACGAGGCCGTCGAGCTCCGCGACGGCGGCGATCGGTTCATGGGCAAGGGCGTCCAGACGGCTGTCGGGTTCGTCAACGGCGAGATCGCCGGCGTGCTCGACGGCTTCGACGCGCTCGACCAGCGTGCCGTCGATGCCGAGTTGCTCGCGCTCGACGGCACCGACAACAAGGGTCGTATCGGCGCGAACGCCATCCTCGGCGCGAGCCTGGCGGTGGCCAAGGCCGCTGCGGCGGACCTCGAGGTGCCGCTCTACCGGCACGTCGGCGGCACCAACGCCCATGTGCTGCCGGTGCCGATGATGAACGTGCTCAACGGCGGCGTACACGCCGACAACTCGGTCGACTTCCAGGAGTTCATGATCATGCCGGTCGGCGCCCCGTCGTTCAGCGAGGCACTGCGCTGGGGCACGCAGACGTACCACGTGCTCAAGGGGGTGCTGCACGACAAGGGCCTCGCCACCGCCGTCGGCGACGAGGGCGGCTTCGCACCCGACCTCGATTCGAACGAGGACGCGATCAAGCTGCTCATCGAGGCGATCGAAGCGGCCGGCTTCTCCCCCGGCGACGACATCGCGATCGCGCTCGACCCCGCTGTGAGTGAGATCTACCGCGACGGCGCCTACCACCTCGAGGGCGAGGGCAAGGTGCTGTCGGCCGACGAGATGGCCGCCTACTGGACCCGCATCGTCGACACCTATCCGGTCGTCTCGATCGAGGATGGCATGCAAGAGGACGACTGGGCGGGCTGGGCACAGCTCACCGCCGCCGTGGCCGACCGTTGCCAGCTCGTCGGCGACGACCTCTTCGTCACGAACAGCCGGCGACTGCAGATGGGCATCGACCAGACCGTCGCCAACTCGATCCTCGTGAAGGTCAACCAGATCGGCTCGCTCACCGAGACGCTCGACACCGTCGAGCTGGCGACGCGGCACTCCTACACCGCCGTCATGAGCCACCGCTCGGGTGAGACCGAGGATGCCACCATCGCCGACCTCGCGGTCGCCACGAACTGCGGTCAGATCAAGACCGGGGCGCCAGCGCGTTCCGACCGGGTCGCGAAGTACAACCAGCTGCTCCGCATCGAGGCCGAGCTCGGCGAGGCCGCCGCGTTCCGCGGACGGGCCGCCCTCGCGCCGCGTTGAGCGCACCCACCGCGAGCGGTGGTCACAGTTGCGGGGCGCGACCCGCTTGCGTCTGCCGGTGCCAGGGACAACTCGCGCATTGACGTGTTGCGGCGAACGGTGGTGACAGTTGCGCCGTGCGACGCGCTTGCGTCTGCTGGTGCCAGGCACGTTGCGGCGCGTGAGTGTCACCACCTCCTTCGTGCGCCCTGCCACACTTGATTCTCGTGAGCGGCAAGGGCACGTCGACCGTCAAGCGACCCGAGACACCCCCGCGCGCCTCGGACCGCAACCGGAGCCGGCTGGGTGATCTCAGCCGGCCCATCCGCATCGACCGCCGCATCGCCCGCCGGCGACGCTCGAACGTGCTGCTGGCGCTGGTCGCGGTCGGGATCGCCGGTGCGCTCGCGGCCGCGCTGTTCCTGCTGCCGATCCAGACCTACTTCGGTCAGGACGAGCGCATCGAGCAGCGCAGCGATCAGCTCGAGCAGCTCGAGACCGTCAACGAGGACCTCCGGCGTGAGGTCGAACGGCTCGCCACCCCGGACGGCGTGCGCGAGGCGGCCCGCGAGGAGCTGGGCTTCGTCGAGGCCGGCGAGCGCCGCGAATCGCTGCTCGACCTGCCGCCCGTACCGACCGACCTGCCCGACGGGTGGCCGTACAGCCTGGTGAGCGACATCGTCGAGCTCCGTTCCAACCCGCCCGACGAGCCGGCGCCAGCACCCACGCCCTGACCGAACCGGCGGGCACCGGAGCCGGCCCGATCGACCCGAGCTGGCTACCGCACCCGGTCGGCCCGCTCGCTAAGGTGCCGACAGTCGCTGACCGGTAGTTCGACCAGGGGGTTCACAGGTGGCAGGAAGCGTGCTCGGAGAGAAGGTGCTCCGCAAGGAGGACCCGAAGTTCCTGACCACGGGCGGCGTCTACACGGACGACTTCGACGACGAACGGCTCGCCGGCGCGCTCCACGTCGTGTTCGCACGCTCGGCCGTCGCCCACGGCACGATCAACTCCATCGACATCGACGACGCGGTCGGCATGCCCGGCGTCGTGGGTGTCTACACCGCCGAGAGCCTCGGTCTCGAGCCGACGCCGTCGGGCTTCAACCCGACCGTGGCCCGCACGCTGCTCGCCAGCGGCAAGGTGCGCTGGGTCGGCGAACCGATCGCCGCCGTGCTCGCCGAGACGTACGAGCAGGCCACCGACGCGGCCCAGGCGATCTACGCCGACATCGACCAGCTGCCCGCCCTGATCGACCTGGAGGCGTCGCTGGCGAGCGATGTCCACATCTACCCCGACGCCGGCAGCAACGCGGTGTTCGACTCGACGATGATGGGCGGCGCCGCCAACACGGGGCCCGAGTTCTTCGAGGACTGCGAGGTCGTCGTCTCCGAGACCGTGATGAACCAGCGCGTCGCTCCGTGCCCGCTCGAGCCCCGCGCAGCGGCCGCGGCCTGGGTCGACGGCCGCCTCGACATCTGGCTGTCCACCCAGCACGCCCAGGGTTCGGTCGAGCCGATCGCCGGAGCGTGCGGCGTCGAGGCCGAGCAGGTCCACATCATGACGCCCGACGTGGGCGGCGGCTTCGGCGCCAAGATCGGGTGCTACTCCGAGGAGCTGCTGATGGGGGTGCTGGCACGTGAGGTCGGCCGCCCGGTCCGCTTCCGCGAGACCCGCAGCGAGTCGATGATGAACCTCGGTCACGGTCGCGCCCAGCTGCAGAAGATCACGGCCGGCGGCACGCGCGACGGCAAGGTCACGCACCTCCGGCTCGAGCTCTACCAGGACGCCGGCGGCTTCTGCGAGATCGGCACGATCCTGGGTGCGCTGTTCACGCGCGGCATGGCCTCGGCGGTGTACGACACGCCCAACGTCGAGTGCCACTGCATCTCGGTGGCGACCAACACCAATCCCATCGTCGCATACCGCGGCGCCGGCCGGCCCGAGGCCACGGCCGCCGCCGAGCGCGCCATGGACCTGTTCGCGTTGGAGATCGGCAAGGACCCGGTCGACGTCCGTCGCATGAACCTCGTGCCGAAGTTCACCGAGCCCTACACGACGCCGATGGGTCAGGCCTACGACTGCGGCGACTTCGAGGCCAGCCTCGACAGGGCGCTCGAGCAGGCCGACTACGCCGGACTCCGGGCCGAGCAGGCCCGTCGCCGCGAGGCGGGCGACACGAAGCAACTCGGCATCGGCGTCAGCGTGTACGTCGAGATCACCGGCGGCATTCCGCCGATGAGCGAGGCGGCCAAGATCGAGATCCACGACGACGGCACCGGCACGATCTACACCGGCACCTCGCCGCACGGCCAGGGTCACGACACCTCGTGGTCGATGATCGCCAGCGCCCAGACCGGCATCGACATCGACGACTTCACGCTCGTCTGGGGTGACACCGACCTCACCCCTGTCGGCCTGGGCACGATGGGGTCCCGTTCGCTGCAGCAGGGCGGCGTCGCCGTCAACGAGGCCGCGATCGGTCTCGTCGAGAAGGGGAAGTCCGTGGCCGCCCGCCTGCTCGAGGCCGACGTCGCCGACATCGTGCTCGACACCTCGACCGGATCGTTCCACGTCGCGGGTGCGCCGGCCGTCGCGAAGACCTGGGCCGACCTGGGTGCCGAGGCGAGCGACGAACTCGTCGAGGAGCACCTGTTCAAGGCGTCGATGCCGACCTACCCGTTCGGCGCCCACGTCGCAGTGGTCGAGGTCGACACCGAGACGGGCGAGGTCGAGCACCAGCGCCACATCGCGTGCGACGACGCCGGCACCATGCTCAACCCGATGTTGCTCGCCGGGCAGGTGCACGGCGGTATCGCGCAGGGGACGGCGCAGGCGCTGTACGAGGAGGTCCGCTACGACGACGACGGCAACCCGATCACGTCGAACCTCGCCGACTACGCCATGATCTCGATGGACCTGCTCCCCCAGATCGAGCGGGTGCCGATGGAGACCGCCACACCGGTCAACCCGCTGGGCGCCAAGGGCATCGGCGAGTCCGGCACGATCGGATCGACGCCGGCCGTGCACTCGGCGGTCGTCGACGCGCTCAGCCACCTCGGTGTCCGCCACATCGACATGCCGTGCACGCCCGAGAAGGTGTGGGCGGCGATCCGCTCGGCCGGCAGCTGACCGCCGGGCCCGGGCCACCCGCGATGCCCGAGGTGCCCGACGGCACGTGGGTACACCGCGGCGAGTCGGTCGTCTACGACAGCGAGTGGGTGCGGCTGGTCGTCGCCGACGTCGTGATGCCCGACGGCACGCAGGTGGACCACCACGTCGTCCGCACGCCACACGCTGCGGCAGGCACCATCGTGCTCGACGACGATCGCGTCCTGCTGCTCTACCGGCACCGGTTCATCACCGACACCTGGGGCTGGGAGATCCCGGCGGGCCGGATCGATCCCGGCGAGTCACCGCAGGACGCCGCGCGACGCGAAACGCTCGAGGAGTCGGGCTGGGAGCCGCAGGCGCTGACGCCCCTCTGTGCGTTCCACCCGGCGAACGGGCTGCTCGACCAGACGTTCCACATCTTCACCGCCACCGACGCCGTGCACCGCGGTGAACCCGACGACCGCAACGAGGCGGCCCGGATCGAGTGGATCGACCGCGTGGAGGTGCGCGAGCTGCTGCTGGCCGGGGAGATCACCGACGGACTGTCCTTCGGTGCGATCTCGTTCGCGATCGCCGCCGGCGTGATGTGAGCCGTCACACTCCGACGGTCGCCCGTGCTCACTCCATCACGCGCAGCGTGTCGGGCACGTTCATCCTCCGCAGGCTGCGGACGAGGAACAGGGGTGCGACCGCCACCGCGATCACGCCCACGACGAGTGCGATCACGAGCGTCTGCGGCGCGAGGTACACGCTGATCCCGAGGTCGGGCAGCGAGTTCTCGGCCAGCGACTCGAGCATCCACTCGAGGATCAGCGCGCCGGCGAGGAGACCGATCGCGGTCGCGAACACGCCGACCACCACGCTCTCCTTCACGACGACCCCCATGACCGACCGCACCGGCAACCCGAAGGCTCGCATGGTGGCGTGCTCGCGGCGGCGCTCCTCCACCGTGATCCGACTGGAGTTGAAGGCGATCAGGATCGCGAGGACGAGGACGAAGCCGGCGACGACGAAGAGGATGGGCACGAACTGAGCGAGCGCCTCGTCGAAGATCTCGGCGAAGCGAGCGACGGCCTGCGCCGACGTCACGCCCTCCAGACCGAACACCGCCGCCTGGACGTCGCCCCGACCGGCATCCCCCGCCGGATAGACGTTGACGAGGTTGACGAGACCGCTGAGCCCGAACTGCTCGGCCAGCGAGAGGTCGGCGAAGGCGAAGTTGCGGATCGGGTTCGGGTGGATGCCGTCGACGCGGATCTCCGAGACCTCCTGGAACGGCCCCTCGGGCCCGAGCGCGAGGTGCCGGATGCTGACCGTGTCGCCGGGCGCGACACCGAGGTCGTCGGCGGCCTTGCGGGCCAACACGATGCCGCCGTCGCCGTCGGCACCGTCCACGATCGTCGGCGTCCACGCTGCGGCGTCGACGTCGAGCATCTCGAGCAACAGGTCGATGTCGCCGTCGGCACCGTCGGGACCGAGCGCCACGGCGCCCATCCGGAGGCCCGGGTCGACCCGGCCGGCTGCGTCCGTGCCGGCGATCGCGCCCACCACCGGATCGTCGGCGCGGTAGAACGTGTCGAGCGTGACGAGGACACGGTCGGGGTCGCCCTTGGTCACCTCGTCGCCGCCGCGGTCGATCGAGCGCCCGAAGCTGTCGAGCATCCCGAGCACGGCGACGAGTGCGGTGATCGCCGCACCCACCCCCACAGCGGTGAGCAGCGTCCGTCGGGGTGTGCGGAGGACGTTGCGGATCGGCATGTGGGACAGGCTCGACCCCGGCAGCCGAAGCCGGTTGGTCCAGTCGGTCAGCCGACTGGAGCGGGCCGTCAAATGGCCGGTGCGAATCGCCTCGATCGGCTCGACTCGGACAGCCCGCCACACCGGCAGCGCCGCGGCCACGACGGGGATCCCGAACCCGAGCACCGCAGCCCAGACGTAGACGCCGAACTGGAAGGGGGTCCGCCACTCGGGCAGCGGCAGGAACGACTCGAACAGTCCCTTCATCAGCCACCCGAGGAGGAGTCCCACGCCGATCCCCGCGATGGTGCCGAGCAGCCCGATCTGGGCGCCGACCATGAGTGGGCGGATCGCGAGCCGGCGCCGAGCCACGCCGAGCGCCATGCCGATCCCGATCTCGCGGCGCTGGGCCTCGACGATGCGGCTGACGAGGTTGAAGGCGGCGAGCGCCGCGGCGAACAGCACGAGGATCGAGATCATCGTCCACACCTGTTCGTCGTTCTCGATGTCCTCGTAGAGCACGCTGAACGCCTCGACGTCGTCCTGGTCGGACACGCTGGCGCTCACGCCCGGCGCCGCGTCCAGCGCGGCCTGCAGCTGGGACTCGATGCGATCGCGGTCGGCTCCTTCGGCGAGGGTCAACACCACGTCGTTGACCTCCCCGGGCCGACCCGCGAGCTGCTGCGCTGACTCGATCGAGGTGTACACGATCGCGTAGTCGCCCTGGGCGAAGATCGACCCCTCCGGTCCGGTCACGTAGAAGTCCTCCGGACCGGCGCCGAGGCCGACGTAGTCGACGACCCGACCCCCCGCCATCGTCACGGTGCCCTGCGGAGGCAGGTCGTAGAAGTCGGCGAACTTGGCCTCGAGGACGATCTCGGAGCCGTCGGGGAACGATCCGTCACGCAGCCAGAGGGCGTCGACGAACCGCGAAGAACCGGGGTCGTCGAACGGCATGCCGACGATGCGCGCCTGCACCAGGATCGTCTCGTCGGGCGTCGACGCGTCGAGCTGGCTGGGGACGACCAGCCGTTCGGTGACGGCGGTGACCGCGTCGGCCGCCGCGAACTCGTCGACCACGTCGAGCAGCGTGCCCTCCTCGACGTAGGTCCCGGTGCTGAGCTCGGCGCGAAGGTCGTGGATCGCCGTCTGGGCGAAGCTGGTGTCGTTCGACTCGAGTCGCCACGTCGACGTGCTCCGCAACCCGGCGAAGACGCCGGTGCCGATCGCGATCACGAGCGCGATCGCGATCACCGCCACCCAGTGGCGGCGGAGGTCGCGCAGCGACAGGCGGAACAGGAGACCGGTCATCGCGTCACCATGCCGTCGTCACCACTGGAGGTCGCCGATGTCGGCCTTGCCGCCTTCCGGAGGGCCGTCGGCGACGATGTGGCCGCTGCTGAGCTCGATCACCCGGTCGGCGATGCGCGAGATCTCCCGGTTGTGGGTGACCACCAGCACCGTCATCCCGTCCCGGGCCTGGGCCTCGAGCACCTGCAGGATCTGCACCCCGGTGCGGAAGTCGAGCTCGCCCGTCGGCTCGTCGGCGAGCAGGATGGGGTTGTCGCTGGCCAGCGCCCGGGCGATCGCGACGCGCTGCTGCTCGCCGCCGGAGAGCTGGTGCGGAAAGTGCCGGCTGCGGTCGGCGAGGCCGACCTTGCCGAGCGCGTCCAACGCCCGCGCGGCGGCATCGTCGCGGCCGGCGGCGTCGGCGCCGAATTGGACGTTCTCGAGGGCGGTCAACGCCGGGAACAGGTTGAACGTCTGGAAGATGAAGCTGACGGCGGCGCGCCGGAACCGGGCCCGTTCCATCTGGCTGGCACGGCTGAGGTCGATCCCGTTGACGCGGACCGTACCGCCGCTGGGTGAGTCGAGCGCTCCGATCAGGTTGAGCAGCGTGGTCTTGCCGCTGCCCGACGGGCCGAGGATCACCACGAACGCCGACTCGTCGACATGGAGGTCGACCCCGTCGAGGGCGACCACGTCGACGTCGCCGACGTGGTATCGGCGCGACACCCCGTCGAGATCGATGCGCGTGCCGAGATGGCCCTCGCTGGCATCGACGCGAGTGGGGACGGCCTCGACCGATGGCTCTGCGCTCACGAAATTCATCATCCGTCCGCCCGCGGGGCGCCGGTAGGGCCGAACGCCCTGGGCGAACCGGTTCCGCGCGACGGTCGCTCCGAGCGAGGCCGACGAGACGCATCGACGAACCCGGTCGCTGCGGCAACCCCGCCACTACGGTGACGGGCTGTGAGCTCGACGATCGGTCGCCTGCGCCTCGGCATCGCCATGGTGCTGACGGTGTTCGTGATCGGCACGGCGGGGTTCGCGATGTTCGGTCTGAACCTGCTCGACGCCGCGTACATGACGATCATCACGATCACGACGGTCGGTTACCGCGAGGTGGGCGGCGAGGACATGTCCGACGCGCACATCTTGTTCACGATGTTCATCATCGTGTCCGGCGTCGGTACCGCGCTCTACACCTTCACCCTCGGCGTGCAGGTCGTCGTCGAGGGCCAGCTCAGGGATTTCGTCGGCAGACGCCGCAACGACAGGAGGATCGCCCACATGCGCAACCACGTCATCGTGTGCGGCTTCGGCCGCGTCGGCAAAGGTGTCGCACACGACCTGGCGCTGACCGGCAAGGACGTCGTCATCGTCGACCAGGACGCCAATCTGATCTCCGACATCGCCTACCCGGGCGTGGTCGGCGACGCCACGCTCGACACGACCCTGCGGGCCGCCGGGATCGAGAAGGCGTCGGCGCTGGTCGCGGCGCTCGAGGGAGACGCCGAGAACCTGTTCGTGACGCTGTCGAGCAAGTCGATCAACCCCGACCTGTTCATCGTGGCGAGGGCCCGGCAGGAGGAGAGCGTCGCCAAGCTCGCCAACGCCGGAGCGGATCGCGTCGTCAACCCGCAGGAGCTCGGCGCGGCGCGGATGGCGTCGTTCGTTTCGCAGCCGAACGTCGCCGAGTTCGTCGACGTCGTGATGCACGAGCGGTCGACGTCGTTCCGCATCCAGGAGGTCGACGTGCCCGAGCGGTCGCCGGTCGCCGGCCAATCCCTGCGCGAGGCCGACCTCCGCCAACGGGCGGGCATCCTCGTGCTGGCGCTCCGTGACGCCGAAGGCGCCTTCAACACCAATCCAGGTCCCGACACGGTCATCGAACCGCGCCACGTCATCATCGCCGTCGGCACCGCCGAGGCGCTGAGCCGTCTCCAGAAGGTGTGCGCGTGACGGGGACCACGGCCGGCACGAGGTGGTCCGTCGCCGCGATCTCCGAGGAACGTGCGTGACGCGCACGCACGTGCTGCTCGACCTCGACGGGACGCTCAGCGACTCCGAGCCCGGAATCCGGCGGTCGCTGCAGTGGGCGTGCGAGCGAGAGGGGTTCCCGGTCCCGAGCGACGACGAGGTGCGATCCGTCATCGGACCGCCGTTCGAGATCGGCCTGCCGTCGATCGGGATCCCCGACGATGCCCTGGTCAGGGTGATCAACACCTACCGCGAGCGGTACAAGACGATCGGTGCGTTCGAGAACACGCTCTACGACGGCATCCTCGAGATGCTCGACTCGATGGCCGACGCCGGGTTGTCGCTCTCGATCGCCACCGCCAAGCCCGAGCAGACCGCCCACCCGATCCTCGACTACTTCGGCATCAGCGACCGGTTCGACGTCCGCGCCGGCGCGTCGCTGACATCGGAGCGCCGCACGAAGGCCCAGGTCATCGACCACGCGCTGCGCGAGCTCGAGATCCACGCCGACCCCGATCTCGGCGATCACGTGATCATGGTCGGCGACCGTGACCACGACGTCCACGGAGCGCGCCACCACGGCATCGTGTGCATCGGCGTGACCTGGGGCTACGGGTCGACCGAGGAGCTCCTGAAGGCCGGGGCGGTGGCCCTGGCGGACTCGCCGGCCGAGGTGGCCGAGCTCGTGCTGCAGCCGTTCCGCCTGCACGACGGCTGATCCGCCCGAACCCACCACGACCTCGAACGCGTGAGGTTGCTGCGCACTATCGCCGCAGAAACCTCACGCGAACCACTCGCGCGCCGATGTTGCGGTGCTCGTGCCACAGCCGTACCGTTTGCACGAGCCATGAGCACCCAGCCGATCGACTCAGGCGCGGAGGAGTACACCGTCTGCGACCCGCCGCCGCTCGGCCCACCCCGCTCGGACGCCGACCGGTTCATGCGGCGGCTGCTGCGGCTACCCGTCGACGGCCCGCAGGCCTCGGCCGCCGATGCCCAGAAGGCCTTCCAGACCTCGATCCTGGTCGCCACGGTGCGCTGCCTGCTGATGTACATCGTGTTCCCGTTCGTCCTCCCGGCGATCGGCGTCGCCAGCGGTGTCGGGCCGTGGATCGGCCTGCCGATCAGCATCGTCGCGATCACGGCGATCGTCATGAGCATCCGCCGGTTCTGGCGTGCAGATCACTCGAAGCGCTGGCACTACACCGTGCTCGGCACGACGGTCATCGGCTTCCTCGTCTACCTCGTCGTCAAGGACGTCGCCGAGCTCCTCGGCTGATCCATCGATGGCCGACCTCACGGTGGCGCCTCCGCGCGCCGATACACCAGCATGTCGGTGACCACCACTTCGAGCGACACGCTGCGCGATGGTCGGACGCGCGGCGCGACCGCCATCCACGAGCGCCCGACGTGGCGGGGCCGCCTGCACGTGTGGGCGTTCGTCGTGTCGCTGCCCGCCGCCGTCGCGCTCATCGCGCTGGCCGACGGCAAGATCCCGACCGTCGCGGCGGCGTTGTTCGCCGGGGCGGTCGTGCTGCTGTTCGGCTCGTCGGCCGCTTATCACCGGCTGACCCGCACCGAGCGGTCGAAGCGGATCATGCAGCGTGTCGACCACTCGATGATCTACATCTTGATCGCCGGCACCTACGCCCCGCTCTGCCTCGTCGCGCTGCCGAGGAGCTGGGGGATCCCGGTGCTGGTCGCCGCTGCCGCCGTCGCCGCCGCCGGCATCGGATTGCGGGTCTTCGCCTTCGAGCGCACCGAGTGGCTCGGCTATGCGCTGTACCCGATCATGGGGGGCGCCGGCATCATCGTCCTGCCGATGCTGATCCGCCACCTCTCTGCGGGCCAGCTCGCCCTGATCGTGACGGGTGGCCTGACCTACGGGGTCGGGGTGCTCATCTTGTTCCACCGCCGACCCGACCCGTGGCCCCGGTCGTTCGGCTACCACGAGATCTGGCATGCGCTGACCGTGCTCGCCGCCGCGCTCCACTTCGTCGCGATCGCCGACCTGCTCACGTAGCGATCGGGCTGCGCCGCGGTCGAGCTGATCGCTCGACCCTCCGAGCTGCGGGCCTCGCTCCGCTCCGCTCCTCGCGGGGCGCCATCGAGACGACGACGCCAACGAGGCCGGCTGGCGCTGTCTCGCCTCCCGAACTCGCCGTCTCCGCATCGACGCGATGCGCCGCCGCGTCGAGACTGCGAGCCCTTCGGGCTCGGCCCATCCCCGCGATGCGATGCGGTTGACCGGTGGCCTCTGCTCCCGCTTCCGGCTCGGCTGATCGGCGCGCAGCCCGGTCTGGTGGCTCAGTCGTCGAACGCAAGGAAGCTGGTCGCCGCTGCTTGTTCGCTCCGGCCGCCACGGCTGCCCGACGACGCTGCCTTCCAGAAGGCGCGATAGCTCGGGTACTCAATTGCCGGTGTCACCCAGCCGCTCGCCACGAGCTCGTCGTGGAGCCTGGGCAGGTTGCGCCACGGCACGCCCATGTCGACGTGGTGTGCCAGGTGCCAGCCCGTGTGGTAGGGCACCATCCAGTAGCGGGCGACGAGGGACTGGCGGATGACGTGGGTCGTCTCGCGCCGGTCGCGCGAGCGGATGAGACCGCCGTGCTCGGCGATCGCACGAAGGCGGTTCGACACGCGCCACACCGTCGACCACGACACGATCCAGACGACGTAGGCGAGCGGTCGCATGAATGCGATCGACAGACCGATCATCACCAGGTGGACCGCGACGATCTGCAGCGCTTCGGCCCGGCGCTTGCGGATCGCCCTGAACAGCACCTTGAAGTTCTTGTAGGCGCTGATGCCGACGGCGTCGCGGGTCAGCTTGCGCCGCCACGAATCGCGCGGGATCGGGTAGCCGGCGTAGAGCGACGCGTCGGGCTCGTCGGGGCCCATCTCGTCACGATGGTGGGCGAAGTGGGCGCGCCGGTAGGCCAGCATCGCCTGGTACGAGGGGTAGCCCATCAGGAACCGCCCGACCAGGTCGTTGGCGCGCCGGTTGGTGAACAGCAAGCGGTGGGCGGCCTCGTGGGCCAGGATGTTCAGGCACACGTGGCCCCGCGCCATGAGGACGAACGCCAGCAGGTAGGACCACCACGTGTTGATCACCGCCGCAGCGGTCACGACACCGAACGACTGCAGCAGCGTCGACACGACGGCCACGGCGTTGCGGCCGTTGGGGATCCGTCGCAGCTCGTCGCGCAGCTCGCGAACCGGCTTCGCCCGCTCGTTGAGTCGATCGGTCGGCAGGACGTCGGGCAGTGCGTCGGGCCCCGGCACCATGTTGGTCGGCGACGGGGGCGAGCTCGGTCGGTCGATCACGGCCATGACGATATGTTACACTGCAAGCTCGTCATGAGCAAGATAGGTAACACCGGGCGCACGCGCGACGTGCGCGACGTGGGCGACGGGCCGTCGACCGTCACGGTCACCGCACCGCTCAACGCCCGGTCACTGGCCCTGTCGGTGCTGTTGGGCACACATCCTCCCGAGCTCCCCGTGCGGGCCCTCGTCGCGCTGGCCGATCTCTTCGGCATCGCCCCCGGCACGATGCGGACTGCGCTCTCCCGCATGGTGTCGACCGGCGAGCTCGTCGGCGACGGTGGCCGGTACGAGTTGGGCCCGTCGCTCCTCGCCCGGCAGACCGCACAGGACGCCGGTCGCCGAGCGCCCGAGGCGGCCTGGGACCGGCAGTGGCACAGCGTGATCGTCGCCGCCGACCAGCGCCACGTGACCGAGCGGCGGCGGTTCCGCACCGGGATGGCCAACCACCGGTTCGGCGAGCTCCGGCCCGACATCTGGATGCGGCCCTCCAACCTGCCCACTCCCCCGGTCGAGGCCGGCTGGATCGTCACGACCGGATCGCTCAGCGGTGTCCCGGCCGACGAGCTCGCCGCGCGGCTGTGGGACCTCCCGGCCATCGCGGCCGACGCCCGCCGCCTGACCGGGCGGCTCGATGACCTCCGTCGTTCCGTCGACTGGTCCACCGTCGGCTCGATCCCGGCGATCTTCGTCGAGTCGGCGAGCGTCGTCCGCTTCCTGCGCAGCGAGCCGTTGCTGCCGGTCGAGCTGACGCCGGCGGGCTGGCCGGTCGATCGGCTCCGCCAGACCTACGACGAGGCCGAAACGGCGTTCCAGGCGCTGCTGCAGGGCTTCTTGCGCCGAGCCGATCGCGGTTGACGCCTCGGCGCCGGCGACGCCGTCACGGCCAGGTGCGACGGCCGGGCGCGTCCGCTCCGAGCCACCGGCGCGCACCATGCCTTGGCCGCGCCGCCTGCACCCCGTAACCTGTCGCAACCGGCCGATGGCCGGTTCCCGGTGGCGTGACACCACCCGATCGATCCTGGGGAGGGATACAACGATGAGAAAGTCCACGATCCGAGCGGTCGCCGTACTGGCGGCGTTCGGCCTGGTCGCCGCAGCATGCGGTGATGACGACGACGACTCGGGCGACGAGTCCGAGACGACCGAAGCCGAGGCCGACGACGAGGGCGACACGCCCGACGACGACGGCGACGACATGGCCGAGGACGAGGGCGACGACATGGCCGACGGCTTCGACCTCGGCGGTCGCACCGTCACAGTCGCCGTCGAGAACGCCTACCTGCCGTTCAACTACCTCGACCCCGAGACCGGTGAGCCCACCGGGTGGGACTACGAGACGATCGACGAGATCTGCAACCGCCTCAACTGCGTCCCCGACTACCAGACGTTCTCGTGGGAGCCGATGATCCAGGCGGTCGCCGACGGTCAGTTCGACATGGCCGCCGACGGCATCACCATCACCGAGGAGCGCGCCCAGATCGTCGACTTCTCCGACGGCTACATCGCCATCGAGCAGCGCCTGCTGGTCGGCCTCGACAGCCCGTTCACGAGCATTCAGGACGTCATCGACGACGGCTGCTCGGTCGCCAGCCAGGTCGGCACGACCAACCTGCAGACCGCGATCGACACGTTCGGCGAGGACCGCGTGGTCGCGCTCGAGGAGTTCGGCTTCGTCGTCCAGTCGGTCATCGCCGGCGACAACTGCGCCGCCGTGATCGACGAGACCGCCGGCCAGGGTTACGTCGGTGCGAACGCCGACGAGGTGCAGCTGATCGGCGACTCGCTGTCGTCCGACCAGCTCGGCTTCATCTTCACGCCGGGCAGCGAGCTCACCGCGGCGTTCAACCACGCACTCGATGGCATGAAGGCCGACGGCACGCTCGAGGAGATCTCCTCGCGCTACTTCGGGGACTCGTTCACCATCACCTACGACGACATCGAGTTTCCCGACGCCCCGGGTGACGACGATGCCGCCGGTGAGCTGATCATCGGCACGATCCTGCCGGAGACGGGCGCGCTCGCGTTCCTCGCTCCGCCGCAGCTGCAGGCCGTCGAGCTCGCACGCGAAGACCTCGCGGCCGCCGGTGCGCCGGTGACGATCCTGACCGGTGACTCGGGCACCGACCCCGACGTCGCGCAGGAGACCGCCAACCGCCTGCTCGGCGAGGGTGCCAACGCGATCCTGGGCGCGGCCGCCTCGGGCGTCTCGCAGTCGATCATCCAGAACCTGTTCGACAACCAGATCCCGCAGTGCTCGGCGTCCAACACCTCGCCGGCCTTCACCGGCCAGGAGAACGCGGCGTTCTACTTCCGTGCGGTCCCGCCGGATGAGGCCGTCTCGCCGATCATCGCCGATGTGATGGCCGGTGACGGCCTGACCAACGTCGCCATCGCGGCTCGCGCCGACGACTACGGCAACGCGCTCGCCAACCTGGTCGCCTCCGAGCTCACCGCGCTCGGCGTCGCCAACACGGTGGTCACGTTCGATCCCGAGAATGCGGCCGCCGACGCCGTCGTCTCGGACATCGCCGCCGTCGGCGCCGACGGCGTGCTGCTGATCGCCTTCGGCGAGGGCATCCCGATCATCCAGGCCGCGCTCGAGGCCGGCGTCCCGGCATCGGCGATGTACGTGCCGGACGGTCTCTTCGACCCGGCGCTCAACGCCGCCGTCGACGAGAGCAACCCGAACGTCCTCGACGGTCTCACCATGATCGGTGCGTCCGGCGGCAAGGACTTCAACGACCGTCTGAGCCCGCTCACCGACGGCAACCTCATCTACGGCGGTCAGGGTTACGACTGCATGATGATGCTGTCGCTGGCGTTCGCACAGGCCGGCACGACCGACGGTCAGGCGCTCTACGAGGCCGCGATCGCCGTCAGCCGCGACGACGGTGGCGACACCGCCTGCAGCACCTACGAGGAGTGCGTCGCCGCGCTCGACGCCGGTGAGGGCATCAACTACGAGGGTGTCGCCGGTCCGCTCGACCTCGACGACGGCGGTGACCCGACGTTCGGCCGGTACGCGATCGCACAGTTCCAGGACGGTGCGCTCGTGACCATCGACAGTCAGGACATCGACCTCAACTTCTGATCCGGCACGACGCCGAATCATCGAACGGCAGGGGCCCGGTCGTCGGACCGGGCCCCTGGCGCGTCCCGACACGAGCGATCGGGCTCGACGTCTGGGAGACTCGGCCCGACGGTGACGGGCACTGCGTCGCGCGAGGCCCGCGCCGCGTCACGGAGGAGGACCACGGTGGAACTGCGCACCCGCGGCGGACGTGAGAGCTCGAGGTGAGGTACGCCGACACGTTGCGCGGGCAGTTCCCGGGACTCGATCCCGAGGCCGACGACCTGTTCCTGCTCGAGGCCCATCAGGTCGCGCAGCTGCCCGACCGCGCACCTGACCGCGAGCTCGCCGCGGTCCTGCACGCCCGACCCCGGTTGCGGCGCTTCCTCGTCGCCCGGTGCCCGCCGATCGAGGAGTTCCTGAGGCGCATCGCGGCCGAACACGGCCCGGTCGGACCGGACGAGTTGGCCGCCTGCGAGGACGAGCTGATGTGGGAGATCGCCGATTGGGTCGTCTACCAGCGTGCGCCCGACCGCCTCGACGTCGAGCCCGACGAGGCGCACGATCCGTGCTGGACCGCCATCTCCGACGTCGCCGCAGGGCACGGTGTCGACCTGCACGACCAGGTGGTGGTCGACGCCGGAGCCGGCACCGGGCGGTTGACGTTCCTCGCGGCGCCGACGGCGCGGCACGTGTTCGCCGTCGAGCCGGTCGCGGCACTGCGTCGGCACGTGCGCGAGCGAGCCGCACGCCAGGGCATCGGCAACGTCTTCGTGCTCGACGGCTGCCTCGACCAGATCCCGCTCCCCGCCGCGACCGCCGACGTGCTGATGACCCGCCAGGCGATCGGATGGCGCCTCGATGCCGAGCTGCGAGAGGTCGAACGGGTCACGAAGGTCGACGGGCTCGCCATCCACCTGCTCGGGATGCCGGCGCCGGCACCGCCGGGCGACGAGCTCGACCCGGTGCTGTCGGCTCACGGCTACCGGCCGGGCACCTACGACGAACGCGGCGTCGTGCGGCGCCTGTACGTGCGCCGGTTCGGGAGGTGACGGCACCGGCGCGGCCGCCCGCACGGACGCGTGCCGAGCGTCGGACCGGGCTCGGCGGTCGTTCCGTCAGCG